>JAQYVG010000111.1 GCA_030145595.1 Desulfobacterales bacterium
GAGGGGTTTATTGAAAATTTGAACCGTTAATTCGGGAGTTCCGGCTGGAGAAGACATGAGAACGGGGAACTCTGAACGGAGAACCTCTGAACCTTGAACGGGGAACCCTGAACCTGTGAACGCCTACAAAAAAAGAGGTGCTTATGAAAACGGCTGCTCAACTTATTTTATATGGAGCATTACGGAAAAAAACAGAGAAGCTTTCTGATGATCCGGTTTTATTGAACCTCAAAAGGCCGACACCGTTACTTGAAGTTTTGAGGCGGCAACGAATTCCCGTTGACATGGTGCAATTGGCCATGGTCAACCATAGAGCTGTTTCCAAGGATTCAACAATCAATCCAGGTGACCGGCTAGCTCTGTTTTCCAAGGAATTTATTGTGTTTGCCGATTGGAAGGACTTGCGATTCTAGCTTTTACTATTAGGGGTTCTCGATGGCTAAAGGTTTCCATTCTTCTGAGGTGATTTTCCAGGTGCCCTGCGAATTAACCAGAACCATATTTTTTTCGCCGACATCCGAATTGTAGGCATCTTTATATTTTTGAATAAAGCTGACGTGAGCATGGTTATTTTTTATATAAACAGATAGATAGAATATTTCTAAAGAAATAGCGCCCGATCTTTTAAAAAGCTTTGTTTTCTTTTTTATCCAATTTGTATAATTGAGATCTTTTGAATGGAATGACGGACTGTAGAAAGACAGGTAACGTTTAGTATCCTTGTTTTTCCAGGCATTTGCCCAGGAGTAAATTGCGGCTCCAACGTCATCTATCTCATCGACATCTCTGTTTTTATTAGTGTTGCCGCTCTTCTTGGCATTCGTTTGAGCAGCACTGATATCGACAGCTACAATTAGATGCACCATGGCGAAAACAGCTATAATCACAATCAATATAACTGTATTTTTCCTCATAAAATTTCTCCAGCGAGTACTAACTTGTGTCCATTTGCTGATCCTTAAAGGCAAAATACTTTTAAGTGATGATTCTGTCAAGCAGTTTACGATGGTATCAACATGCTGAATTAAAATTGGGTGCTAGACCATTAATGTTTAGTTAAAAACTATCAGGTTGGTGGAAAAAAAGTATAATCTGAATGTTTCATGCTATCTGCTGGTCAGCGGTTGGCTTTGCGGATACCAAGCTGGTCCCGGGCGATGATCCATTTGCAGATATTGGCTGACCCTTCCACCATGGTATAAGTCGGCGTATCGCGGTAAAAGCGCGCAAGCGGGTATTCCGTCGAATATCCGTATGCGCCCATAATGCGCATGGCATAGTCGGCGCATCTGGTTACAGTCTCCCCTGAAAAATACTTGGCCTGGGCGACTTGAAGCCCGTTGTTCAGGTGCCCCTGGTCCTTTTCCCAGGCCGCTTTGTAAACCAAAAGACGTGCCGCTTCAATTTCGGTTGCCATTTGGGCGATCATATCCTGGTTCATTTGAAACTCGCCGATCGGCTTTCCGAACTGTTTGCGCTGGCTGCAATACTTGAGAGCCACATCATAACATGCCTGGGCTACGCCCACAGCGCCTGCGGCGGCTGAAAGACGGGTCTGATTTAAAGATTCGAAAACGATCCTCACGCCGTCACCGGCCTGGCCCACAATATTATCCTTGGGCACTTTTGTATCCGTAAGGAAAATTTCTCCTGTGGGTGAGGAGTGTGATCCAAGCTTTTCCAGCCGCGAGGTTTTTATGCCGTTAAAATTTTTTAATTCCAAAACAAAGACCGAAAGCCCCTTGGATCCTTTATCGCGGTCCGTATAGGCATAATAAATCATGACATCGGCTACATCGGCATTGGAAATCCAGGTTTTGGAACCGTTCAAAAGCCAGTGATCCCCTTTGTCTTCGGCGGTTGACGATATGGCCATTATATCTGAGCCGGAATCCGGCTCTGTAATCGCAAATCCGCCCAAAAGGTCGGCACGGACCAGCTTGGGGATGTATTTTTTCCTGAGCGCTTCACTGCCGTATTTGTAAATGGTAAATGCCGTTCCCAGGGTCTGCATGTTGACTTGAACCCTGAGAGAACTTGAGGCCCTGGCAATCTCCTCGGTCACGATCATGGCCGCCAGCCAGCCCATCTCTTCGCCGCCGTAAGCTTCCGGAATAACCGTGCCGAAAAAACCGAGCTGTCCCATTGGTTTTATGGCTTCTTTATAGGGGAAATAATGCTCTTGGTCCCACTGGTCGGCATACGGAACAATCTTTTTGGCGGCAAATTCACGCACCGCTTTTTCCAGCATCTCCAGTTCTTTTGAAAGTTTAAAATTCATATTTACTTTCCTCCATATTCGGTTTCATTAGACAGGATTTACTGGATCATCAGGATATCATAAATCGATTTCGACCTCGCGGACCAGATTGAGCGCTGCTGCAAGGATTTTGCCCTTGAATTTAGTTTCGAGTGCTGCTTGCAGCATTTCAATATGAATAATCTTGTTGAGCTTGGCCAGAACAGCTAATGCCGCCAGAGCCCGGTTTACGGCTTTAACACCCTGTTTTTTAAAGTCGACTTGGTGTATTTCAGCATTGCAGGACGGCAGGTCAATTCCCCGGCCTTTAATTATCATAGTGTCGCTGTCCAGTCTATTAAATATACGCACGCGACGGTCCACCCCTTCCTGGCTTAGAGCCAGAATAACGGTAGGTCTTTCAATGCCGGTATAGCCGATCTCGTGTGGCGACAGGATGATTTCGCTGATAGAATGCCCCCGCATTACGGTAATATTATATTCGTTTTTCTGCGTCACCCTGAGTCCGGCGGTAAGACCGGCCAAGCATAAGATTTCACCGGCGGTGATAATCCGCTGGCCGGCGTTTCCCAGCAGAATTACCTCCTGCCGGACGGAATCGGGAGGATCAAAGATGGCTTCAATTTTAAGCAAAGGTGCGGCCTGCTTGCAGTCGGCGGCCAACTCTCTATAATGGCGTCCGTATTCCTTGCGGGTGTTTGCATCCACAGGTCCATCAGCAGGAGGCAGCTTGGCAAGGGATTTGTCGATGGTTTGCGGTGTCAGCCGGTTGCGTTTGGTATAGCGGCCGGGGCATACTCCCCAGATATCCAGGACGGCGAAACCATCGAAGCGAAACGCGCTTTCTATTTTTTGTGCCAGGTCTTTTTGGTAGGCTGAAGATCGAGCGACGTAAGCGGCGCCGGCGGAAGACGTTACCCGGCATATGTCCAGCGGCTTTTCCATGCGGTTCAGAAAGTCAGAACCCACCTGCGCCTCAGCGGGAGTTGTGGCCGAAAACTGGCCTCCGGTCATCCCGAAATTAAAGTTGTTTAATATCAGCAAAGTTATATCCAGGTTGCGGCGGCAGGCCGCCAGCAGATGGGCGCCGCCAATACCCAGGCCGCCGTCTCCCATGGTCACAATCACCTGCAGTTCGGGACGGGCCATTTTCAAACCGGTTGCATAGGTCAGCGCCCGGCCATGTAAGCCGTGCAGGGCATGGGTGTGGAAAAAGGTGTCAAAAAGGCCGGAACACCCGATATCGCTGACAATAACAGTCTGATGGCCGGCCAGCCCCATATTCTGGAAGGTTTTATCGAGTGCATGCAGAATGCGATCATGAGCGCAACCCGGACAGAAGACCGGCGGTCGGCTGGTATTCAATAAACTAGGCATGGTCAACCACCTCACTGATCCGGCTGGGAGTTATCAGACGGCCGTCCATTTGACCGCAAAAGTCGATCTTTTTTTCCGGCAGGATGCGCTCTATTTCTCTGACATACTGCCCGAGGTTCATTTCCACTACCACCACACGTTTGGCTTGCGCGGCTTTTTCCCTGATCAAATTTTCGGGCACCGGCCAGAGGGTCTTGAGAATAAGCAGTGAAATCGGCTTTCCCGACTTGTTTTGCTTTTTAAAAACATCAAGGGCAGCTCGGGCGGTGACGCCATAAGTCAGGAGCAAAGTGTCCGCATTTTCTTTAAAATGCGCTTCATGAAAACTGTAGCGGTCAACGGTTGACAGCAATTTTGTTTTTAGCCTTTTGAGGGTTTTGGAGATTTCGTCCGGATCAGTAGTAATGTAGCCGTCAGCACCGTGCGTAGAAGAAGTCTGACGGACAAGCCTCTTGTCCCCAATGGGCAGAAAGTGGGGTACTTGGCCGCCGGATGGAACTGAAAACGGCAGGAATGGTTCATGGGGAGGCGGGGCGGCCCGTTCTATGATTTCAGGTTTTTTGATTACATCGATATCGATACTCTCCCGGGTCATGCCTATTTCCTTGTTGGATGCGATGAATACCGGACATCTGAGTTCTTCGGCCAGATTAAAGGCTTGTATGGTAAGTAAAAAGCAATCCTTAACATCTACCGGTGCCAGTACAACCGCCGGCAGACCGCCGCTGTTGCCCCAGCGCAAAAAATTGATATCCCCGTCAGCGCCGCGGGTAGCGGAGCCGGTGGAGGGGCCCAGTCTCTGTACGTCCACTATGACGACGGGAATTTCGCTGCCAATGGCAAAGGAAATATTCTCGCTGTAAAGACTGATGCCGGGTCCGGATGTAGCCGTCATAGCCTTCAGGCCGGCCATGGATGCTCCCAGGCAGCAGCCGATGGAGGCAATTTCATCCTCACCTTGAAGGCATACACCGCCCAAAGGGGGCAGCAGTTTTAGCATAGCATTAAAGATGGTCGTGGCCGGGGTTATCGGATATCCGGCAAAGAAGCGGCAGCCTGCAAATATAGCTCCCCGGACAATCGCTTCGTTACCTTCCATTAGGCTGAGTGCCATTTTACGACTCCATTATCCCTTTATAATTCTGGGCAGTATCATCTGATGATGGGGGCAGATCGATTTTGGGTTCTGGTAAGCGGCACCAACAAAAGCCACCAGGTACTTTCTGAGATCACTCAAGGGCACAATTTCATCTATCAGACCGTTTTGGGCACAGAAAAGCGGTCTTGAATTTTCATGGTATTCCCGGGCCAGCCGGTTCATGCTGTCGATAATCGGTTCCAGGGGCCTGCCTGCCTCCTTTTCTTTGACCAGTCTGCGAGAATAGGTTGCCACGGCGGCTGTTTCACCATGCATGACATAGATTTCAGAGGCGGCGGTGCCGATGGTAAAGGCATTGTGCCGGTTGGCCGTGGGGCCGCCCATAAAGTAATGGGACGAGGCTGTTCCTTTTCTGAGCATCAACAGCATCATGGGATTGTCGGTTTGCTGGATGGAATAGATCAGGCTCATGGCAAGGCCCAAAAGCTCGGCCTTCTCGGCATCGTCGCCCACGTCCACACCGGTGGTATCCTGCAGCCAGATGATCGGAATCCGGTCCCGGCCGCAAAGCGTGACGAACTCATTCATTTTGATCAATCCCTGTCGGTAGACTTTACCCCCCATGCCTGCATAGTCGGCGTACTCGGGGTAGTCTTTGCCCAGGTAACCCTGACGGTTACCGATGCAGGCCGTTAGAAAGCCGTCGATTTTACACAGCCCGGTATATATTTCGGGTCCGTAATCGGGGCGAAACTCCATATGCTCGCTGGAATCCACCAAACGGGCCAAGACTTCATCAAAATCATATACTTTTTTAGGTTCCATCGGGAGTAGATGATAAAGGTCCTGGGATAAAAACCCGGGTTCTTTAGGTTGCGCCACCCGGTAAAACTTTGGGTGAAAGGAGGGGATGTCTTTCATATAGTCTTTAAGACCGTCCAGCACATCGGTTTCGGTTTCGAATACATATCGGAAAAACCCGGTTTCATCGTAATGGGTTTTTACAGTTCCCGGCGGTTTGGCCTTAAACTGTCCGGCTTTTTCGATGATTTCTTCGGCGGTGTCAAGGTTGAATTCTCCCTTAGGGGCCATACCGCTGACGATACCGGCGCCTCCGACGGCTATATTACAATCTTTGTGGGCAAAAAGTATGGCTGGGCTGATGCCGTGATATCCGCCGCCGGCAGGATTGGTACCGTAGATACCGGCCAGAACCGGAATGCCTAATTGTTCCAGTTCGGCATGCCGGAAAAGAGGTGTTCCGGCTCCGCGTCGATTGGCATAAAATTTTTCCTGCTCCGGCAGTTTAGCGCCGCTGCAATGGACCAGCCAGACCAGAGGGATATTCAGACGTTTGGCCAAATCGGTTCCTCGCAGGATATTTTCAGACTGTCCCGGCAACCAGGCACCGGCCAAAACTTTATTGTCAAAACCGATGACTACCGCCCATTTGCCTGCAATCTTACCGATACCGTCGATAACGTTGGTCGTACCTTCTTCATTATTTTCGGGGTTATAAAGGGTGTGCAGGGGACACCAGGTTCCGGGATCCAGCAGATATTCCAGGCGCTGCCACACGGTCATTTGTCCTCTGGCATTGATCTTTTCTTCAGGCAGCCCCGCCATTTTAACCTGCTCGACCTCAATTTGTATTTTTGATTCTGCATCCTTTAACTTTTTAAGATTCCCTTGGCTGCTTTTGATGCGCCCCTTTTTCAGCTCATGGCCAAATGCGGTCATCTTTTTAAAATAAGGTCTCATAATATTATCCCTATCACAATTGAGCGCCAACGCTCAATTGAAAGTTATTTAGTGTCCATCCAGAAATGAGGATTTTTGTTCAATATCAAGGCATGCGAAAAAAATAACCGCAGGCATATGTGTATTATCCCGAGGATTATTTTTTGAGCATAACGCAGAGATTGGGCAAAAAGACCATTTATGGATGGACACTATTTATGTTCCTGCGATTATAGCCAGAACAGCGCCTTCATCGACTTCGTCTCCTTCTCTGACAAAGACCTTCTTTACGGTGCCGTTACAGGGTATGAATATGGGAGTTTCCATTTTCATCGCTTCTATGATCAGAGCTTCTTCGTCCTCTTCTACTTTAGCGCCGACTTTAATCTTCACTTGCGACACTTTGCCCGGAAGGGTTGCAACCATTTCCTGCGCCACGGGATTCCTCCATATAATGAGATCTTTTAAAAGATTATAATCCAGGATCGTTACGCTCTTTACTGCTAAAAATTTATATTATTAATTAGACTTTTGCAAAGTAAAAATATCCTTTTTACGAACGTTTTAAGTTTTAGGTATTTGCAAATAGTCGTAAAAAAACAACCTAAAACCTAACACTTAAAACCTAAAACGTGATGAATTTGACTTTTTACGAATTCATCATCTATAGTAGCCTGGAAGGGATGATCTTTAAATGTTCGGAAACAGAAATCGTCTTCGCGCAGAATTCATAACGGGTCTGATTTTAATCATCGTCACTGCAGCAGCATACTGGCAACTGTCTGAATGCGATTTTGTCGGTTTCGATGACTACGTGCAGCTTGTTAACAATCCCTATTTACATGAGGGAATCACCGCTAAAACCATTGCTTGGGCTTTCAGTTTTGAAAATTCTACCTATTGGCACCCTTTGACGTGGCTGTCACACATGCTGGGATTTCAAATTTTTGGATTGAATCCCGGTATGCAGCACCTGATCAATCTGTTTTTTCACATCGCAAATACGCTATTGCTGTTCTTTGTTTTAAAAAAGATGACCGGCGCACTTTGGCAAAGCGCCTTCGTGGCAGGACTGTTTGCACTGCATCCCCTTAATGTGGAGTCGGTGGCATGGGTGACGGAACGCAAAAATGTTTTAAGCACTTTTTTTTGGATGCTGACCATGCTGGCCTATGTCTGTTACACTGCACGTCCCGGTGTTCTGCGGTACCTGGCGGTATTTGCAGCTCTTGCCCTGGGGCTGATGGCCAAGCCGATGCTGGTAACAATGCCGTTTGTCTTGCTTTTGCTGGACTATTGGCCTCTTGAACGCTTTAGATTGAGCCGGCGTGCAGGGAATGCCAGCCCGGAAACCGGCACATTTGATAATTCCGGTTATCAGCCTTGGCCGGGTTCTCGTCTGGTCTTAGAAAAAATTCCCTTACTGGTGCTTTCGGCGGTCTCAATCAATTTATCCGCGTTGTCCGTTCAAAATCTTGATACGACGATACTCACGGGGTCGGTCCCCATGAAGCTCAAAATGGCTAATGCGCTGGTCTCCTATGTTATCTATATAAAAAAAATGCTATGGCCTTCCGGGCTTGCGGTATTATATCTATACCCGGAAACAGTACCGTTGTGGCAGGCTGCCGGAGCCGGTTTGTTGCTGGCCGGTGTAACCGTGCTGGTGCTTCGAAAAATAAAGCTGCAGCCGTACATGAGCGTAGGTTGGCTATGGTTCATAGGGACACTCGTACCGGTTATCGGGCTGGTCCAGGTGGGTCTGTGGCCGGCGATGGCCGACAGGTTTGCCTACGTGCCGGTCATCGGCCTGTTTATACTGATTGCCTGGGGCATTTCCGATATTTTATCGAAGCAGCGTTATAGAAGAATTATGCTTGGTATATTAACGGCAGGGGTTCTTTCAGCGTTGATGATTTGTACATGGTTGCAGTCCGCCTATTGGAAAAGCAGCCTGGACCTGTTTGAGCGTGCAGTGCAGGTGACCGCAAACAACTGGCTGGCACATAATAATTTGGGAACGGCCAAATTTAACAATGGTCAATTAGACGAGGCCATTGGTCATTATAAAACGGCGCTGTCCATCAAACCCGATTATATAACCCCGCATTACAATCTGGGCAATCTGTTTTTAAATCAAGGCAAAATAAAGCAAGCTGCTTTTTATCTTAAGGAAGCTTTAAAGATCAAGCCCGAACATGCCTATTCGCATTACAGTTATGGCAATTTATTAGTAAAGCAGGAGAGGTTGGAAGAAGCGGTTTCCCATTTTTTAGAGGCGATTAAAAGCGATCCGGAATATGCTGAAGCTTACAATCAAATTGGGGTAATCCGGGGTTGGCAGAAAAATTATAAAGTAGCCCGAATGTTTCTGTTAAAAGCCATCCAAATCAAACCGGATTATTTCATGGCACGCAAAAACCTTGAAGATTTGTCTCGATTTTCTCAAAAAGAGCTTCAATCCGAAAAGTAAAATACTCAAGTTTCAAAGGTTTCTATTTTGTCCAGATCTTTATAATCCTGTCTGTAACTTGCTCCGGAGTTAAATCGTCTGTGTCGATTGCGTATTGAGCGGCACGCTTGTATTTGGGAATTCTTTGCTCCAAAACTTCCGCCACCTCTTCGGTAAAAGTTTTTCCCAAGGTCAAGGCAGGTCGTTCCATGCCGCCTTGAATGCGCGCGACGATTGCATCCACGGAAGCCTTCAGCCAAAATATACTAGAGTTTGTTTTAAGAGCTTCGACATTTTCAGGCCGTTCAATAACCCCGCCGCCGGTATCAATAATGATATTATCAAGTCCTGCTAATTCGCGGGCCTTTTCAGATTCCATATCGCGAAATTTCGGCCAACCATATTTATCCACAATTTCCGGAATTGACATGCCGGCCTTTTTAACTATTTCCGCATCCATACCGAAACAAGGCATCCGCAGGCGCACGGCGAGAAGCCCTCCTATCACACTTTTTCCAGTACCGCGATATCCGATCAGCACTATATTCATGACCCCAACTGCTCCAATACTACCCGCCGCATAACCTCGACAGGTGCGTCAACGCCGGTAAAATGTTCAAATTGCAATACCGCCTGGTTGATAAACATATCTACCCCGGAAATAACTTTAAGGCCGCGAGATTTGGCCTCAGTGAGCAGTTTGGTATCAAGAGGCGTATACACTATATCAAAGACAACCTGCTCCGGCCTAAAAAACTCGGCAGGAATGAGGGAGGCATTTTCGTTTGGATGCATGCCGATCGGCGTGCAGTGAATGATCACATCAGCATCCTCCATCTGGGCAGCAAGAGAGCTTGCGGTCAGCAGCGTGGATTGGATGAATGTATCCGTTCCGGTCTTTAAATCAGCTGTCAGCTCCTGAAGCATATTTTCGTCAATATCCAAAATTGAAAGTTTTCCAAGTTGGGCGTTGCGCGCAAGGGTAAAGGAGATAGCCCGCGAGGCACCGCCGCCGCCCAACATTAAAATGTTTTTACCTTCAATTTCTACTTCGGCATCTACAATGGCCTTTAACGCACCCGGTCCATCCGTGCCCAACCCGACTAATTTTCCCTTTTCGTTAATAACCGTATTAATTGAACCGATGGAGCGGTCTACTACATCTATTTCATCCAAATGTTGCATGGCTTCAATTTTATGCGGAATAGTGACACTCATGCCGCGAAAGCTTTCGAGGGCCCGCATGCCTGCCAAAGCATTTTTTACATCCTCGACCCGGCAGGCCACATAAACGAAATCCAGGCCCAATTCCTCGAAGGCGGCATTGTGAATTGCCGGTGAAAGACTGTGCGCAACCGGATTCCCGATAACAGCGCAAAATTGTGTGCTGCAGCTGATAGATCTAACATCTTTCATAAAACCTCCATCTATCCCGGTTTTACCGGGGAGACTCCCAGAGTTCGAAGTTTAAGTCATACCATATGGGTTTGCAAGTACCATTTTTTTAGATGGCCTTCAGCATATGGCTCTCTATTCATTGCTATTGCTAATTTAAAGAATTATGATATTTATCGACAGGGATTTGAATTACATCTAAAAAGGAAAGGTTTGTATGCAAGCAATTTGGCATAAAAATTATCAGGAAGGCGTACCCTTTGAAATCAATCCTCGTGAATATAACAGTATTCCAGAAATTTTAGAGGGTGCGTTCAAAAAATTTTCGAATTTGCCCGCCTATCATAATATGGGGAAAACGATAACATTTGGTGAGTTGGATACGCAGTGCAAAAAATTCTGCAGCTATTTGCAAAACCGGCTTGGCCTGCAACCAGGGGATCGGGTGGCCTTGATGCTGCCGAACATTTTGCAGTATCCAATCGCATTGTT
>JAQYVG010000112.1 GCA_030145595.1 Desulfobacterales bacterium
AACGACAGCCCCACAAGCTTTGCCTGCAGAGGGTTTTTGGATGTAGTTTCAGTGTCGACAGAGAGTATGCCGGCGGATTCAAGCAGGGTGACCAGATCAATAAGCATATCAATATCCAGCACCGCCTGGTACTGTTTTTGAGAAAGATCCGTTTGCTTGGCAAGTGCGTGCTGCAATTGCCTGAATTCCAGGTTTTTAAAAAGTTCGGTCAACCGGGTATTGTCCGGGGCTTTGTATAGAAAAGTTTCAGGATCAAACGATATCGGCACCTCGGCGTCTATTGTAACCAGGTCTCTGCTCAGGTAAGCCTGTTTTTTATGTTGGACAAGGTTGGCATGCTGTTTCTTTTTAGTAATCGTATCAATCTGCGCATACAACTGCGGTATGCTCCCAAAGGTTTTGATCAATGCAAGGGCCGTTTTCGGCCCGATTCCGGGTACACCGGGGATATTATCGGCTGAATCACCGGAAAGTCCCATGACATCGATCATCTGATGCGGTTCCACTCCATAAGCCTCTCTGACGGCATCAAGATCCATGGTTTTATCCTTCATGGGATCCCAGACCATGATTTTTTCCGATATGAGCTGCACGAAATCCTTGTCGCCTGTAACCATAACAACAAAGAATCCGGCTTTTTCAGCCCGGCGTCCAAAAGTGCCGATAAGGTCGTCCGCCTCATAACCCGGCATTTCAACGACCTTGATGTTGAACCCCCTGGTTACGTCCTTTATGTGCGGAATCTGAACCGACAAATCCTCCGGCATGGGAGGACGATTCGCTTTGTAATCTTTGTAGATCTCATGTCTGAAGGTAGGGCCTTTGGCATCAAAAAACATGACCACATACTCCGGAGCTCGATCTTGAATAAGCTTTAAGAGCATGCGGGTAAATCCGAAAACAGCATTGGTAGGCAGACCCTTGGAGTTGGTTAAGCCGCGGATGGCATGATAGGCCCGGTAAATAAAAGCGCTGCCGTCTACTAAATATAATGTTCTATTTTTACTCATAAGAATACGGGTTTTGAATTGTGATTTCGAAAGTTTTACCCCGCTTTTAAAGCGGGGCTGAAATTTCTCTGTTTTTTTTAACTCTATTAGGGTATCATTTGCAGCGTGAAACAGCAAGAACCTATGGCGGGGTCGCATTATGAAGTCAGGGAGAATAATTAAAGCAGACAAAGAAATCAAAGAGATGCTCGGACAGACCAAGACCATAGCGATTTTGGGTTTAAGTCCTAAACCGCAAAGAGATTCCTATATGGTTGCCAAATATCTTCAGGCAAAGGGGTACCGGATCATTCCGGTCCGGCCGGGCCAAAAGGAGATGCTGGGGGAAAAAGCATATGCTTCTCTTGACGATATTAAAGAGCCGGTTGATATGGTTGACGTCTTTAGAAACCCCGCCCAGTTAACGCCCCATGTGCACGAGGCGTTGCGCCTTAAGCCAAAAGTATTCTGGATGCAATTGAATATCGAAAGCCGGGAGGCGGCAGAACTTTTAACGGCAGCCGGCATCAATGTTGTCATGAACCGCTGCACCAAGATAGAATATGACAGGTTATTTGAATAGATCGAAATACAGAGAGAAACGTCGCAGAGCCAGGCAAAACAACTGCCACTGCTGCGACCGGTCTTTGCCTTTCTGTTGGAGATGCCGTTGCGGGTTCAGTATATGCCAGGATTGCATGCTGGAAAATATCTGGGGAATGTCGTGTAATGGAATTACCTGGCAATGCCCGGATTGCGGAGGGCAGAATGGATTTGGCAATCAGTAAAGCCAAATTCGTAAAAAGCCGGATTCATCTTGTTTTGAGTGTTAGCTCAGTTGAGCGAAAACGCTCAATTGGGTGTCCGTTGTCCTTTGCCCGTCGTCCTAAGCAATAAGAAGCGAGATTATATTGCAACTACAGGTGAAACATATAAAGAGGCCCTAAGAACCCGTAAAACCACTGACTACGGACAACTGACCACAGACGCCTAATCGAGTTTTGGATCGATTAGGGTGTTAGGTTGGCCAGCCGGCGAGTTTTGTAGTGGAAGAATGCTCCCTGAATATCTTCCAGGACAACCCTTTTTTTCTAAATTCAAGCCGCTTGTACCTTTCGGAGCGAAAGGTTTTACTGCTGTAGTTTTGCTTAAAATAGGCGAACGCCTTGCTGCTATCAACTTGTTTTACTTTAAGGCCGGTAACCTTGACCGAAATCCATCGATAATTCTTATTTAGCCTGCCTTTATAACTTTTCCAGGCGGAACGGTTTTTAGCGCCGCTTTTGAATGCCGGGTGGTAATGGGCAATATAAGCATTCAGTTTTTTGCCCTCCCAGGCTTGACGCCACGACTCCACCAGTGAAGCAATACGGGTTTTATCTTGCAAAACCGGTTCGGGTTTGACTTCTGCCCAAACAACCCCCGGTTTTTCTTCATCCCACTCGCGCTGTACAAGCACCAGAAGTTTTTTGCCCGGTCCGGCCAGGTACAGCCTGGATACCCCCTGAATATTGCCGGCCTCTTTTATGCGAACTGTGCCCGTGGCAACAACACGTTCGCCAAAACCGAGCACCGTGAGAGAACTGAAGTCGGTCTTTAAATGAGCGTACTTTTCAGGGACCATGGCCTGTTTGAAAAAAGGTATCAGCTCAGAAATATCTCTTTCTAAGGTTTTGAAGCGGTAGGGCAGACGCTCCCCAATAATGACAGGGGTTTTTTCAAATTGAATGCGTTGATCCAGATCCGCCAGGTCGTGGTTGTCCAAAGCTATACAGCCATTGGTAGAAAAAGGTGAGACATCCTTGTCGGAACCATGTACGAAGATTCCACTGCCTCCGTTACCTTCGAACTTGTCAAAGACATCCGGATAGTTCAACCCAAAGGCCCTGTCGCCGAAGATCGTAATTTTCGAATCCCGGTAAGTCTTTGTGTTGAAATAAATACCTTCCGGGGTCTTTTCGTCCTTTTCCCGCTTTTTTTTGCCTTGATTTTCACCGGTTGCGGCTGAATAGCTTTTTATACGCCGGTAGCGGCCGTCATAGAGATACAGGTGCAGTTTTTGGGTGGCCTTTTCCACCAGAATTAGATGAATGGGCTTGCTGCCGGCTTTATGATAAAGGACGGGGCCATCCCACAGGCCGTCTTTATTGCTCGGCTGCTTTTGAACTTTGGCAAGAAGTTTCCGGGGCGGCTTTTGGGAAGGAACCTGATGATTGCTGTCGGCCGAAAAGATTTTTAGACCTAAGCCCATAAGTAATATTGTCGCTCCACAGAGTATGCTAACAGTTGTCCAGCTTTTGATTGATGATTTTTTGCGGGTGCGCCGGTCAGCTTTTTTTCTCATAGCAAAGTAATGTTACTGAACTGTAATACAGTAAACGTTTTTCCCTTCATAAAACGTTTGATCGACAATGTAGTCCTCAGCAGGGTTCAGATCCAACACGATTCGCAGTTTTCCAACTTTACGATGTAAATATGCTCGTACCTGTTTGACCAATTTGCCGTTTGCTGGAATTCTATACTTTCCCCGCCAGGAAGTGGCATTCATAAAATCAAGCACAATCCTTGGTTTGTCCCCCTCAAGGGTCCGGACTCTAGGGATGGCATATTTGTTGAGGTCGATAAAAACTTTTTCCACCTCTTTTTCAATTTCAAATCTAATGCTTTTGACAACGGTTTTGCCGGTTGAAGACTTTTTTGCCTCTAAACCTTGTTGTTCCTGAGTTGCTTGTTGAGTTTTGGTGTTGAATGCAACAACATTCTCAGCTTTCGTCTGAGGCCTGGTGTTGAGTCCAGCTACATTTTTAACTTCCGGTGCTCCTGTCGCATTTTTTTGATCTTCAACGCTCTGTTCTTCCTGATTGATCTTTTGAGTTTTGGTATTGAACTCAACTGTATTCTTAGTATCCGCTTGAGGCTTGATTTTGAGCTCAGCTATATTCTTAGTATCCGCTTGAGGCTTGATATTAAGTTCAGCTACCTTCTCAGCTTCCTTGGCGTTGTGATCCGGCCGGCCGGACATCACTATTGGTTTCCACTCTTCGGAGACGATTTTCCATTTAAAGCCATTATCTACCATAACCAGCGTTTTTTCACCAATATCCGTAACCATGGAGTGACTATAACGTTGAATAAAACTGACAACAGCTTGTTTTTCCTCGATAAATACCCACAAATCAGATATTTCCACCTGGATGCTGCTGCCTTGTTGAAAGACCGCTGCTTTCTTCTCCCGCCACCTTTCAAAATTGAGTCCCTTTGATTGAAATCTCGGGCTGTAGAATGACATGTAGGTGTCGATATCCCGTTTTTGCCAGGCCTCGCTCCATGCAAACACTTGCGCGCGAACAGCATCGATATCACCGGCAGACAATCTGCCTGCCAGGCATAACAGTGTTATACACAGAATCAGGATAGCTGCTGTTTTTTTCATAGGCAACTTAATGATCTCGTAAGAAGTCGCGAATTCAACTTGAAGCCGAATTTCTCATGAAACCGACAGAATATTTTCTATCTCCTTTAAGCTGTTAATATAAAACTTGGCTGAAAGTGATTCGTTTTTATAGGCTACAAAAACTGCGTCTGCCGCCTTTGTCGCCATCTCATCCAGCTGCGAATCTCCGATATATATTAATTGGGCAGAGTCTATCTTAAAATATTCCATGATCCTGATCAGCGCAGCAGGGTCAGGTTTGGGGTGTTCTACGTCACAGGCGCTGACAATTAAGTCAAAATATCCTTCAAGACCATGCTCGGTGATAACGCGGTCCATGGTGTCGGATCGGTTTGTGGCAACAGCTGTTTTGTATCGAGGCTTGAGCTTTGTTAGCAAAGGCTTAAGATGCGGCTCCATTTCCATACAGCTTAAAAAAGGAAGATAACTCATTTGTTTTCGATAGGTTTGTGCCGCCTCAAAGCTCTTTGTATCTGGAAACAGATGGGCAATTGACTGATCAGCGGTGTGCATATGGGAATAGGCGAGTTGTTGTGGGGTCATGGCCGGTCGGCCGAAATGTTCTAATATCTTGTTATAATAAGCCATGTTGGCATTTATTGTGTCAAACATGACACCGTCACAGTCAAAAGCAACCACTTCAATATTTTTCATAAAGACCTATTTTTTTTCAGTTTGTTTTGGTTCAAGTATATTACCGTAAATACTGATTTGAATCAGCGGCTTTATTTTGTTGTCTGTTGTCAGGGAAATCAATGCATAATAGTTGCCTCGCTTTTTTCTTACGTTTTCAACAGATAAGACATACCCTGTCCCTTGAAAGTCCTGAGTTTCTTCCAGTGTGTAGCGGATGTTTTTTTGATCTGATGCCTTGGTATCTAGAATTTTGAACGGGTATTTTTTTTCAGGAATTATTTTCACTATTGTCTTCAGAGGCTGTCCGACATACCCCATCAGGCGGACTCTTTTGGGAGAAATTGAAACAAACTTTTCAACCTGGCCGCTGACTGTCAGGATCACCCGCCGATTTTTGGGGTCATTGGTTATGACAGTTATATTTTTTTTAAGCCTCTGTCCCCCCCTACCGTTAGTGGTAACTTTAATTTGGATTTTTCCCCCGCCGCCGGGAGGGATCTGTCTCGGGTAAGAGACAGCCGTACACCCTCAGTCGGTGGTGACCTTGTTAATCTTTAAGGTTGCATTGCCTTTGTTTTGCAGGATGAAATCATGCATGATTTCAGTGCCATCGACAACTTGTTTAAATTTATAATACCTTTCCGGGAAATAGGCGGACGGAGATTCAGCGTCTTTTTGGCCGGCTCCAAAAGAGTTGGTCCCGGCTGCAACAAACAGCATGCAACCCGCAATGGCAATAAGCACAAATCTTTTAAGTTTCATTGGTAAAAAACCTTTTTTTATTTTGATTATTACGTTTGTTTGCTCGATTAAAATTTTAAGTTGCATCTTATTGAATGTCAAGGCGCAACTTCCTGGGCCGGGTTCACCTCAGATCCACCCTTGTGATTACTGTCGTTTCGGTATCCACCAGACAAAAGCCGGGCAAACCGTCTTTTCCCATAATTTCTCCGGGATTCAGCAGGATGGTCTGGTTAATATTTTTTTGCCTGTATTCGTGGGAATGGCCAAAACAGACCAAGTTGAAATTACCGCCGCATGCCAGGCCTTCTCCCACTACTTCCTGATGGGTAAATGCCAGCTTAAAGCCTTCTATGTCCACCTGTCCGACAAGTCCATGAAAAGTAACATTTGTCATGCTGGTCAGTGAAAACTTTGTCAACAGGTGTTGATCTCCATCGTTGTTTCCGAAAACGCCGTGAACCGGAATAGAGGCTTCGTGCAGTTCTTTGAGCATGAAGGGGGCCACAAAATCACCACAGTGAATTATCATGCCGGCATTTTCATTTTTTATGATTGCCAGGGCCTCACGCAATTTCCAGATATTATCGTGGCTATCACTCATTATGGCAACAATCATATTGGGCTCCTCCGGAAAAGCTATGGATAAAAACTTCAATTTATATTGCCAATCTCAAGTTTAAGGCACGTATAAATAGCTCAAATCACATATATTTATAAAACAAGTCTTTAATAATCAATACCACAAACGGCCATATGTTCAAAGGAAAAAATAAACGGCTAAGGGGTTAATAATCGAGCAAGGGCAATCCAGTGCACCCGTCCGTCGGGTTGGCTTGTTGACTTGCGAAAACACTCCAAAAGCTATTGATATATAACATTTTTTAGTCGAACTTGACGGTCTTCTCACATCATAAAGAAAGGGTCGACATCTGCGATGACCTTAATGCTTCGGCTGCTGATTTTTGCCCTGTTCTCAAACAGTATTTGCTGAAGAAAGCGGTGCAGCGGGCCTACTTTCAGCCCCTTTAAAAGGATCTGCCAGCGGAAGTGTTTTGCGACTCGCGGAAGTGCGGCTTCAATGGGCCCCAACACTTGCACGTACTTTAAAAAAGTGGCGTCGTTTTTTAAAAGAGCATGACAAAGATCACCTATGGCCAGGGCATGTTGCCGCGTTTTTTCCTTGTTTTTTCCAGAAATTTTAAGCTGCACCATGCGTGCGAAAGGAGGGTAATTCAGCGATTTCCGAAAATGTATTTCCTGGTTGTAAAATTTTTCAAAGTCCTGGTCCGTGGCCGACAATATACTGAAATGATCCGGGTTATAGGTCTGAAGAATCACGCGGCCGGGAACTTTTCCCCGCCCGGCTCTTCCCGAAACCTGAGCCAAAAGCTGAAATGTGCGTTCACCGGCTCGAAAGTCCGGAAAATTTAAGGATAGATCGGCACAGATTATGCCGACAAGAGTAATATTGGGGAAATCATGACCTTTGGCAACCATTTGGGTGCCGACAAGTATATCGATGGTTTGATTTCTCAAGCCTTTCAGAATTTTTAAGATGGAACCCTTGCGCACGGTGGTATCGCGATCCATCCTGGCTACCCGCGCATCCGGAAAAAGGGCCTTGACGGCCGCCTCTACTTTCTCAGTGCCAAGGCCCAGCAGTCTGATTTTATTAGAGCCGCAGCTTAAGCAATTTGATGCCGCCGCCAGTGTAAATCCGCAGTAATGGCACTTATAGGCACGGGCACCCTGGTGCAGTGTCAGGGAAATGTCGCAATTTTTGCATCTGATGGCTTCGCCGCAAGCCCCGCAGACCGGGTAGCTGGCAAAACCTCGGCGATTCAAGAAAAGCAGAACCTGCTTGTTGTGCTCAAGGGTCTCTTTGATGGCGGTATGGAGCCGGGGAGTGATAAAACGCCTGATCCCCCGTGTATCCCTATATTTGCGTAGGTCGACGACGGTAATTTCAGGCATAGGTCGTTGTTCGACACGCTCTTTTAATGTAACTTGTGTAAATTTAGTTTTAGTAACGTTATAGTATGACTGAATCGAAGGCGTAGCAGATCCCAGCAGGGCAACACAGTTATGAAGTTTGGCCCTCACCACGGCAAGATCTCTGGCATTGTATCGCAAACCGCTATCTTGCTTGTAGGATGTGTCGTGTTCCTCATCTACGATGATAATACCGATATCTGCAAACGGCGCAAAGATGGCAGATCTGGCTCCGATGGCAATAGTCACTTCTTGACGCGCGATTCGCAGCCACTGATCATAACGCTCTCCCGCAGAAAGTCCGCTATGCAGAACCGCAACACATTCACCAAACCGGGCACGGAAGCGTCTCTCCATCTGGGAAATAAGTGCAATTTCCGGCACCAGGACCAGTACGCATAAACCACGTTGCACAGCCTCGGCGGCCAGGTGCAGGTAAACCTCGGTTTTGCCGCTGCCGGTAACGCCTGTCAAAAGACAGGTGGCAAATCCTTGGCCCAGCAATCCTAATACCTTTGAAACCGCGTGTTGCTGTTCGCCGGTAAGTATATGAGTTGTGTCGGATCTGATCGGTTCGCCAAACGGATCCCGATAGACCTTTTTCTGTAATATCTTGATATATCCGCTTTTTTCCAAAGAATGGATTATTCTGGGTGCGGACGGGACCAATGCTTTTAGTTTTTGAACCGAGATTTCACCTTCATCTTTGACGGCAGCCATAATCTTTTTTCCGGCACCAGATAGCTTTTTGAAAGCAACATCCGAGCCGGGCAGAGCAACGTACCGTTCCATCTTGGCTTTAACGGTTTGACCTTTAAGTTTGCGTTTGCCGACAATCAGCCCGCGACGCTCCAGGTCGTAAATTAAAGCATTGGAGACATCCTGTTTGAGAGAGCGGCCGAGATCTTTGCGGCGCAACGGCTTGATTTTAAGCAAATTTAAGATTTCATTTTCCAGAGGTGTCGCCGCCTTCTTGTCTGCATAAAGGATCTGTTCACCTTTTTTAGTAACAGCAAGCGTAACAAAATCGTAAAGATTTAAGCCGCCGGGCAGGGCGGTTTTGATGACATCTCCAATCGGATGCAAGTAATAATCTGCAACCCATTTGAAAAACGGTATCATAGACGCTGGAAAAAGCGGCTTTTCATCAAGGACATCCAGGATGGCCTTTAAATCTTTATGATAATTATCCTGGCTATCACCAAGGATATATCCCGTTACCCGGCGCCGGCCAAAAGGGACCAGCACTCTTTTCCCGACAGATACCAGTGCTGCAAGATTTTCAGGTACACTGTAAGTGAATGTGTTGTATACCGGAAGGGCTATGGCTACGTCTATATTGGCGGAAGATAATGTCATGCAACTCTTATAATCAAAAGAGTAATTGGGGTGCTAACCCGAAGCTTTCATGCAGAACCTGCCTGGATTTTAAACGCATCGAACGGAAGTGAAACCCGGGCTAATCCTTTTTCCTTGACACGGGACGTGCTTTTCTTTAGGCTTTAGTTATCAAAACATCCGTAACAATTCTATATTTTGACATCTACAGTTCAATTAAAATGAAATTTAAATATAGCGCTATTGTAAAATTTTTTCAACCTGTGAGCATACGAGACAAACGCGTAACCTTTGGAAGCAGAAATTCATGTATTAAAAGAAAGATGATTTTTTAACGGAGGAAAAGGATATGCGAAAAATTATCAAGCGATCTATAGCCTTTTTTCTAATTATCACCCTGGTTTTTATTCCATTGGCTACAACCGCCGTTGCGGCCGACCAGACGCAAGACGAGGAGGTCGGCGCCGGAGCCATGACGGTTGATTTATTGTTTGTCCGGCCGGTGGGTATCATCGCTGTAGTTTTCGGTACGGCCGTTTTTATATTATCGCTCCCTTTTTCAGCCCTCGGAGGGAATGCCGGCAGTGCCGCTAAACAATTAGTAGCAGCACCCGCAAGCTTCACCTTTAAACGCAAGCTTGGACATTTTGACGAACTGAAGCGTGGCGGTTATTAGACTACATAACTCCGGTGTAAAAGCCAAATCTTTTTGCCTTTTCAGCCTTTGGTCTCAAATTCAATCCAACTGCTTTGCGAATGGTCTTTGACTCCTGCCGCGGGAGATCTTTTTGCTATTTCTCTCTGGAACAATTGTTGTTAATATCAAAAACACATTCTCAAAAGAGCCTTGCCCGGATATTTCATCCTGTGTGGAGCGGGGCTCATTTGCAAGGCATCCCCGGAGACCTTTGCAAAACGCCCCTTTTTGCCCGATTTCTGTGTCAGGCTCAACATTTTGCACGAAGTGGAGCTTTAGCTCTATCCTCGAAATACTAAATGTATGCCTGTGGTTAATCCGCCTAGGCGGATCGCCTTCCTTGAACTCGAACAAAAATTTGCATTTTTCAAAGGTCTCCCCCGGAGCATGAAGGCCGCTGATATTAGAATTGCCTTCGCTACGTTTAAAGCGCTGATACAAACAGGCAGAACCAACAATTTTTTCACATACTCAACAGAGGATTCATAAGATACAAGGAGGAAAAATGGTAGCCTTAAAAAGTCATGGGATTGACGATTTAACACAGTTTGCCATGGACGTGATGCGGCGCTCAGGAGAGGAGGCGCTTTTATATTATGGTAAAGGAAATCCACATATTAAATTCGACGAGGAACTTGTTACCGAAGCCGATTTCCACATGATGGAATTTTTTGAAAACCAGCTTAATTCTCATTTTCCCGAGCATCAGGTATTCAAAAACAACCAGGCAAACCAGGAATAC
>JAQYVG010000113.1 GCA_030145595.1 Desulfobacterales bacterium
GCAGATTGAAAAGATGGATTGTTTTGCTTCAGCGACCAAACTACCAATAAAGTAGTTATCGCTAAAAAAACTATAGATGCCGCGGTAAGGTTAATTGGTTTTTCTTTTTTTTCCATAATCTATAACTCAAATCAAATGCAAACAGCGCGTTTCCTTTCATTTTTAGTTCTCAAAATAGATTAAATATTGTGATGTTTTTCTCCTTGTTAAGACCCCGGCTTATTAGCTTATCTCAAAAATGATGCCCTGTCCATTTCTGACATACCTGCAAGAAAATCAGATATTTAATGGCTCCAAACTCTTGCGATACGCTTAGCGCATCCAAGATCATTATTGGTCGCTACTTTCTTATGGTATGCGTACCAAGGTATTATGTAACTATATGGCACCTTGTAGTATAGTCAACACGATTGCCTTTGCTTCAAGCTGATTTTTAGGTTTTTCGTTTGACTCAATTATTTATGGGCTGGCTTGTCAGTGGAAGGCAATTGAAGCTTTATGTGGAAACACAAGATTTAGATATGGATATCCATAAAAAATAGGTGTTATTGTGTTGTTCGAGAATTAGGAATTAGCTGTACAGATGTAGCAAGACGTTTAGGGATGAGTCAGCCGGGAGTAGGGTACGCTGTAAGTCGAGGCGAAAAGATCGCTAAAAAGCATAAATACCAATTACATGAATGAGTTATTTGCTTATTTATGTCCCGGATTACACGCACTAATTCAACTATAGATGGCGTCGTAAAAAGCGTTAGAGTTACGCTTTGGAAATCTTGCAGCGCATGTATTCTCCCTTGAGCGGCCACGCACCGGATAAAGGATCGCATTTATCCGGATCATCGTCTGTGGTAACGTTGATGTTGCTTTCCCAAAGGCCGTACAGGGAAGGTTCGGCAGCATCCATTTCCGGAAACCACCATGCATGCTGAGAAACTATATAGCGAGGATGAAAACAGTTTGACAGGCGTGCTTTTTGCTTGACCCGCCCCAAATGTGTTTCAATAAAGACCCAATCCCCGTCGTTTATCCCCTTCTTCCGAGCGGTGTCAAAATGGATTTCGACAATGGGGTCGCGATGTCGCTTGCGAAAGGCTTCAACGTGGCGAAATTCGCTGTGGTGGTATGGCATCACCCGAACCCCGCTGATATTGATCAAGGGATATTTTTTCTTGATCTCTTCTGGAATGTCAGGTTCGGTATAATCGGGAAGTGGGTCGTAATCGAGCTGTTCCAATATGGTGGAATAGAGTTCGACTTTGCCCGAAGGCGTTGCCAGAGGGCCCTTTTGGCATCTCCCCGCTTCAGGCGGCACCACTTTAGCACGTGTCTGGTGCACAAATTCTTCCAGTGAACTATGCCCTTCTGCGTCCATCAATTCGGCTATCCGATACTCCCAGACGTCCTCAAAGGTCTTCCAGGGCCAGTGGTCGGCCTGACCCAGCCTCACTCCAAGCTCGCGCCAGAATTCGTAGTCATTAAGCCGTTCATACTCGCCGGGGACGCGGGCGGGTAAGGCAGCTTCGCCTACTTGTACCAGTGGATATCCGCCCACGGAAGCAAAATTGCCCATATCGGGTCTCTCCATCCAGCTGGCTGCGGGGAGGACATAGTCGGAGATGGCCGTGGTCGGCGTCCAGGTAAGGTCAAAAGTAACCAGAAGGTCGGTGCTAAGCAGCGCCTTATAAACCAGTTTGGTATTGGCATAAGAAAGCAGCGGATTGCTGCACGATACCAAAAGGGATTTCACCGGATACGGTTTGCCCGTAAGCATTGCCCGGAAAACCGTTGGCGCGTGGGCCGGACTGTGAAGGTTTACCGCGGCCGCATGTCGCTCTCCCCAAACCTTGCGCATCTGTGCTTCGATGAGTTCCCAGCCCGGATACCCCAGGAAGCGGAACCGGTCACTGCCAAGCTGTTTGCGGCGTTGTTTAGCCGGGAGCATTTCATTGGCTTCCATGCACACATCCGGGATAAACCCGGGGCACGGACTGGAAATCAGTTCGCCGCCCTCAACATCGACGGTGCCCACAATTGCCCGCAGAAGGTTGATCGCCCGAATAGCCTGAATACTGTTGGGCGCACCGTGTTCCGCGGCCACACCGATGACCATATTTGACGGTTGGTTGGCGGCGTAATAACGCGCCGTCTCAAAAACGGCATCCGTTGACAACCCGGTGATTTCGGCGACCCTGTGCGGTGGATAGGCGGCGGCCCGCTGCTTTAACTTGGCAAATCCGGCAGTATAATTTTCCACAAAGGTCCTGTCGTAAAGCTCTTCTTCAATGATGACATGTATCATCCCCAGGGCTAGCGCAGTGTCGGTCCCCGGCCTGATCTGCACCCACCGGTCGGCTCGGCGGGAGGGTTCGATAAACCGGGGGTCGATAACCATTGTCTTTATACCGGCCTTTTTCGCCTTAAGAAAACTATTCCATGAGGATGGTCCGCCTTCGTGAGCATTGCGCCCCCAATGAACCGCCAACTTTGTTTTCCCCGGCTTTCTATCCGGCACCAGATGCCCGCCGAAAGTGGCAAACCACACCATGGCACGGGGTGCATAGCAGATGGTAATAACGCCGATGCGGTTGGGACTGCCAAAGAGATTCATGAAACGGGTCTTGGCAAATTCCGCTGCGCCGCGCCCGGTGCCCGAGCTGGTTGCCACCGCCTCGGCTCCGTACCGGCGGCGGATGGCTTCCAGTTTTTCTGCTATTTCGTCCAGAGCCTGATCCCAGGATATCTGCTCCCACTGGTTGGCTCCGCGGGGCCCGGAGCGCTTCATGGGGAAGCTGAGCCGAAACGGATGGTGCTGGTAGTCCTTTGCCAGTGTCGGACGCACACAGAAAGCACCCGGAACTACGGGAGCTGCAGTGTCCACGGCCACCCGTTGAACCTGCCCATCCTTGACATAGACTTTCATGGCGCAACCCACGCTCGTACAAAAAAAGCAGGAAGAATATTTTAATTCGATCTCAGACATCTGCTAATCACTTTCTTTAATCGCCACTAAGACACCAAGGCAGTCACGGGTGAACAGTTATCAGTGAGAAGTGATCAGTAAGGGAAAACTGATTACTGATAACCGATCACTGATCACTTACTTTTGGGGAGCGTTTACGTCTGCTGAATCATTTTTTCCAGCACCGGGAGGCCGTCTTCCGGTTTTTCGTTTTGCCAGGTTACCCAACTGCGCAGTTTTTCTAACGCGTTGCCATTTCCGATGGCCTCGCGGGCCATGTCGATCCCCTCTTTTAGATCCTTGGCCTTGCCTGTGATATAAAGCAGGGGGGCCGCGTTAAGACAAACGATGTCGCTGCGAGGTCCTTCGTCCTTTCCCATGATTACACGCAAAAGTGCCAGCGAATCTTTTTGCACGTTACGGCTGGACGCCATATCTTCAAACCGGGCTCGCTTAATGCCGAGATCCTCAGGTGCGAGAGTGTATTTGTCGATAGTGCCGTCTTCGGCCAGTTCGGCCACATGATTGGTTCCGAGCGTGGATAATTCGTCCATCCCCTTGTCGCTGTTATCATCGAGTCCATACATGACAAAAGCCCGTTTAAAGCCGATTTCTCGAAGCGTTTGTGCTTCAATGTCGATCATATCGATTGTAGGAACACCCATAACCTTGAAAGTCGGCATGGTCGGATTTAACAGCGGTCCCACCAGGTTGATGGCCGAACCAAAACGAATCTGGGACAGCACCCGTGCCAGAGTCTTGGGGTGCACCGAAGGTAAAAAAGCATTCCAGGCGCATATACCGGCCTTTTCAATGCTCTGCTTCGGCAGTTTTGGTGCGGACTCCACGTTTACCCCCAGGGCTTCCACCACATCGATGGCACCGCAGTTGGAAGAAATGGCCCGCGCGGCATGGCGTACAACATACAAACCGCACGCAGAAGCGACAATTGCCGCGCCGGAGCTGATGTTGAACGTCTTCAGCGTATCTGCTCCGGTACCGCAATTATCGATAAGCGGTTCCGGGACGTCCACCTTGACTTTTACGGTGTCGTGTTCATAGAGTGCTTCGAACGTTCCCGCGACCTCCTCCGGGGTTTCCGGCTTTGCTTTCAATGCGCCGATAAAGGCTCCCTGCTGTAAGTCCGATTGCTCTTCTTCACAGATCTGTCGCCAGCATTCGCGCGCCTCTTCGCGGGTAATATCTTTACCCTGTGTCAGCCGCACAACAATGGCGCCAAACTCTCTCCAGCGGTCTTCTTTGCTTTCCATTTCCATGATCCTTTAGTCTCCTTTACTAGTTAGTTTCCATCCATAAATGGCTATTTTTCCGATGAGCGGCGTTCTCCGCGGGTTTCCGCCCTCGACGTACTAAAGTACGCCTCGGCCGAAAACCCTTGTGCGGCCTTGCTCATCGAAAAAATCCCTCATTTATGAATTGGAAACTACATAGTGCTCCAAGTTATTTATGGATGGACACTAGATAAGTTTTAACCAAAACAATGCAGACAATTTGTCACAGAGCGAAGTACCTATAAATCAACACCAAAATGCTACAACCCGCCTGAGGCGGACAAGCGCAGTAGGTGGGACTTTTTACGACGCCATCAATGTTTGTCCAACAGACTTTTAAGTTCAGCGACAAAATCGTTAACATCTTTGAATTCTCTGTAAACCGAAGCAAACCTTACATAGGCAACATCGTCTAACTCATGAAGTTTCAACATAATTTTTTCGCCAAGTTGGTGGGAAGGTATCTCTTTCTCACCGGTCTCCCTGAGGTCGCGTTCCAGTTCGTCGAGAAATTGGTCGATAACATGCACACTGATGTTCCGCTTTTCGCAGGCCTTTTTTATCCCTGTTCGGACTTTGTCGCGGGAAAAAACTTCGCGGCGCCCATCTTTTTTAATAAGCATAACAGTAACTTCTTCGATATGCTCGTAAGTTGTAAAGCGCCGGGTGCAAAGAATGCATTCCCTGCGTCTGCGGACGGCATTCCCATCTTTACTTAACCTGGAGTCGATGACCTTGTTGTCAATTTCGCCACAAAATGGACACTTCATGAATCCTCCCTGCCTGCGGTTTAAGCGTGATATGATTTTATAGTTGTATAACTTCAATGCCGGCGGCTTCCAGCATCTCACCGGACATGGCATCGGCATATCCGGATTGGTGATAGATTTTTGAGATACCGGCATTTATGATCATTTTTGCACATATGGAACATGGCAGATTTGTGCAGAAAAGCGTGGCCCCCTTAATGGAAACACCATGAAGTGCGGCCTGAATAATTGCATTCTGTTCAGCATGTATGCCCCGGCATAATTCATGATTTTTCCCCGAGGCCACATTCAATTGCTCACGCAGGCAACCTACCTCACTGCAGTGTTCAATACCGGTGGGGGCTCCGTTATAGCCGGTGGCAAGAACCCTTTTATCTTTTACGATGATAGCACCGACCGCACGCCTGAGGCACGTGGTGCGCTTGGCCACCAAAAACGTAATATCCATAAAGTAAGTTTCCCATGAAGGGCGGCCACTTTCACCTGACACTTATATTCAGCCTCCTTACCATAACCCAGGTTTATCACGGGCTAATCCTGACGGTCTCGCAAAAAGGAAAATATTTGATTTTTTGCGAGAGTATTTTGTATTTGGCATTTAGTGTTTGGTTATCTAACAAGATGGTATATCAGCACATATTTGAAACAAAATA
This sequence comes from Desulfobacterales bacterium, assembly GCA_030145595.1. Lineage (GTDB taxonomy): Bacteria > Desulfobacterota > Desulfobacteria > Desulfobacterales > UBA11574 > Desulfatibia_A. The sequence continues at coordinate 5,675 of JAQYVG010000113.1, forward strand.
CTAAATACTAAAAACCAAACACCTGATGAATGCGGCTTTTTACGAATTCATCAATCTTTGTACATTGGAAAAGCGTCACAGAGTTCGCTAACCTTTGCTCGTGTAGTTGCAATGAGACTTTCATCAGCTGTGTTTTTAAGGACATCAACCAGAAGCCCGGCGATAATTTCCATCTGGGCCTCTTGCATACCGCGTGTAGTTATGGCAGGTGTGCCAATGCGGATACCACTCGTTATAGTAGGGCTTAAATCCTCGAACGGTATAGAATTTTTATTGATGGTAATTCCGGCACGGCTCAAAATGTCTTCGGCCTCTTTTCCGGTTATATTCAAATTTCTAAGATCCACAATAATCATGTGGTTATCAGTACCACCGGATATCAGTTTTAAGCCTGCGTCCATCAAATGCATTGCTAAGGCTTTGGCATTTTTTACAATATTTACCTGATAATCTATGAATGATTCATCCAGGGCTTCTTTGAATGCGACAGCCTTTGCGGCAATGACATGCATCAGCGGTCCACCCTGAATCCCGGGGAAGATCTCTTTGTTCAAGACGGTAGCGTAATCTTCTTTAGCTAAAATCAGGCCCCCGCGTGGTCCTCTCAATGTTTTGTGCGTCGTCGAAGTGACAACATCCGCAAACGGTGTTGGAGACGGATGAATTCTTGCCGCCACCAGGCCGGCGATGTGCGCCATGTCCACCATTAAAAGGGCGTTAACCGATTCAGCTATTTGGGCAAAGGCTTTAAAGTCAATTGTGCGCGGGTAGGCGCTGGCTCCGGCAACGATCATTTTAGGTTTGTGCTTGTGTGCCAGCTGCGCCACTTCATCATAGTCGATGGTTTCTGTTTCTTTGTTGACGCCATAGGAACAGAAATTGTAAAACCTTCCTGAAAAATTGGCCGGACTTCCGTGTGTAAGATGCCCTCCATGGGACAAGTCCATCCCAAGCACCGTATCCCCCGGCTCCAGCAGAGCAAAATAGACAGCCATGTTAGCCTGTGATCCCGAGTGCGGCTGAACATTAGCGTAAGCAGCATCAAACAGTTCTTTGGCGCGATCAATAGCAAGTTTTTCGGCAACATCAACGTATTCGCATCCGCCATAGTAGCGCTTACTCGGATAACCCTCGGCATACTTATTTGTGAGAACGCTGGCCTGAACAGCCATAACCGCCCGGCTGGCAATATTCTCCGATGCGATCATTTCCAGCGTGCTTTCCTGTCTGGCAAGTTCACGTTCAATTGCACCGGCAATCTCAGGATCTATTTGCTCAATAAGCTTTGCGTACAAATCTTTGTACCTCTCTGATAACGAATAATACTTAATCGAGCGAAACGCTCGATGTCCGTTGTTCGTTGTCTGTTGTCCGTAGCTAATTTAGAGGAATTAAAGTCTTGATTTATAAATCTTCAGCCAAAGCGTTATCATAACACCTGATAAAATGAGTTAGATTTACAACTGACAACGGACGACAAACAACTGACACATTGAGTTTTAACTCAATCAGGGTGTTCATACCATATGATGGTCTTTTATACAAAAAGAAACACAAGATGTCCAACCCTTTAACACCGCGGATGACATTTTATTTTGATCTTGAAAGCCTGGTCCTCTGGGCCTCCGGCTCGTAGAGACATGAGCCTACGCCTCGGAGAGCCAAGCCTGTCCCGCATTGCGGGGGATTCTTTACTAGCCCGGCTGATCGAACTTTTCTATGCGCATCCGGTGACGTCCGCCGTCAAACGGTGTTTCCAGCCATGCTCTTGTCAATTCCAGGGCAAGTCCTTCTCCGATAACACGCCCACCCAGCACCAGAATGTTGGAATCGTTGTGACGCCTGCTCATAATCGCGCTAAAAAGATCGCTGCAAAGCGCTGCCCGCACGTGCGGGAATCTGTTGGCGACCATGGACATGCCTATTCCGGTGCCGCAAAGGAGTATGCCGCGCTTGAATTTTCCGGTTGAAACCATAGAGGCAACCTTCACTCCAAAGTCCGGATAATCGACTGAATCTTGGCTATGCGTGCCGACATCCTCAACCTTGATACCCTTGTTTTCGATGAACGTTTTGAGTTTCTCCTTTAAATCATATGCGCCATGATCACATCCGATGATAATCGGGGTCTTGTCTGCTTCCATGATGTTATCCCTTTACTGTTCGATATCAATGACACTGCGGCCCTTGTAAGTTCCGCAGCTTGAGCAGGCATGGTGAGAAAGCACGGCCTCTCCGCACTGGGGGCAGGCCGACAGGTTTGTCCCCATGACCCCCTGGTGGGTTCGTCGTTTATTGCGTTTTGATTTGGATTTTTTGCGTTTTGGCACTGCCATTTAAAACCTCCTAACTATATGTATTATAAAAATATTCTTTAAATTGCCATTCTGGCTCAAAAGTTGAGATTTAAGTAATTGATACAATGAGGATTGTCAAGGAATATCCGGGTTGGCGTTATGATTAGTTGTGAAAAATACGGGCTAACTGTCTCGAAGTCTGAAAGCAAGACTTGTAAGACGCTGATGGGGTTTGTTGTTTTTCAAGGCAATTGTCAGGGCTTTTTGGGTACCGATAAGGATTACCAGTTTTGCACCTCGCGTAATAGCCGTGTAAAGCAGGTTGCGCTGGAGAAGAAAAAAATGCTGTGTCAAAATGGGTACAATCACGGCAGGATATTCCGAGCCCTGGGATTTATGTACTGATATGGCGTATGCCAGCGATAGTTCATCAAGTTCTGCAAAATCGTAATTAACGGGTCTTCCATAGTAGTCTACAGACAGCTGTTTTTGTTCCACGTCAACCGATATGACGGTTCCGATATCGCCGTTAAAAACTTCTTTCTGATAGTTGTTCTTCAAATGCATGACTTTATCATCCGGCCTGAAACCGATGCCTTTGGCTTTGGTGTCCGCCGGGCTCGGGTTCAGCACCCTTTGAAGCACCTGGTTCAGGTTAATTGTACCCACGACACCTTTGTGCATGGGCGTTAAAACCTGAACATCATTCACGTGATCAAATTTATATCGCCGGGGAATTCTTTCGCTACATAATTCAACGATTGTCTTTAACACCTTGTCAGGATTACGCTGTTCGATGAAGTAGAATTCGGAGAGGCCTTCCGTGTTGTCGATACTTGTCAGGTCGGGTATTTCCCCACGGCGAACCCTATGGGCATTGAGAACAATGGGGCTCTCTTTGGCCTGCCTGAAAATCTTTTTGAGTTCGAATGTACGTATTCTTTTTGATGCGATCATATCCGCAAGAACATTGCCGGGCCCGACCGACGGAAGCTGGAAAATATCACCAACCAGAATTAGCGTTGATGTCACCGGAAGCGCTTTCAACAGATGAAACATCAGCGCAGTGTCCACCATGGAGGCTTCGTCGACAATTAGCGCATCTGCATCCAGAGGATTGTCCTGATTCTTTTCAAAAAGATTGATGGTAAAATTGTATCCTAAAAGTTTGTGAATGGTAGATGCCTTTCTGCGGGTAACCTCTGACAGACGGCGGGCTGCCCGTCCGGTAGGTGCTGCCAGCAGGATCTCTTTGCCCATGCTTTCAAATATAGCGGTAATCGATCTGATCAGGGTCGTTTTGCCGGTTCCGGGACCTCCGGTAATAATGGCAACCCGGTGGGAAAGGATCTCTTCCAGGACGCTGAGCTGCTCGGAAGAAGGTTTAATGGCGAGCTTTTCTACAATTTTTGTCGTAATCTGCTCCTGATCAAGGGCAGCGGTTGTTACGGGTACGGACAATATGGCTTGCAGCCTGTTGGCAATACCGGTTTCTGCCTCGTGAAGCGCTTTGGTGTAAATGATCGCTGCATCAGGATCTTGAGGCATTTTTTCCACAACGATCTCTTTTTCATCTGCAAGAACTGCGAGAATTGATTTGACACTGTCGCTTTCAATCTTAAGAAGCTTGGCGCAGCGCTGTAACAGCTCTTCCTCATAAGCAAAAATGTGCCCATCATCAGCGAACTGTGACATTTGAAAGATAATACATGATTTGATTCTGGCGGGCTCGTCTTTGCCGACACCCATTTTCAATGCAATGGTATCCGCTAAATGAAAACCAATTCCGGGTATATCAACCGCCATGCGATATGGGTTACTCTGGATGGCATTGACCGCATCCAGGCCGTATGCTTTGAGCACTTTCCCACTATAGGACGTATTGACCCCATATTCCTGCAGAAACTGCATAAGGCCCCGAACCGCATGCTGTTCCTTCCAGGCTTGGGTTATTGAAGCGGCTTTGCTTCTCCCTATACCTGAAACTTCCAGCAGTTTTGCCGGATTTGTTTCGATAACTTCGAGGGTGTGTTCCTTAAAGTGATCGACCAGCTTATCCGCCATTGCAGTGCCGATTCCTTTGATAAAGCCTGATTTCAGGTAATTCTTTATGCCGTCAACAGACGCCGGCAGGGTTACTTCATACGACTGAATTTTAAGCTGCTGGCCGTATCTGGGATGGGTCTCCCAGGTACCTTTGATTTTAAGGGCTTCACCCGGACTGACAGCCGGCATGTAACCGACAACCGTTACAAGCGTATGGGTAGAGTCGGTCTTTAATCTGGCGATGGTATAGTGGTTCTCTTCGTTATAATAGGTGATTCTTTCAAGGTGGCCCTCAAGGGTGGTCATGGGGCTGGATAAGTTAGTTCTCATGGATGGTTATACCTTGAACGGTTAAAATTTGAGCTTTTAGATTCTTAAATTTAGACGAAATAATCCGGTTGCCTCATTGATGATTTTCGATTGATGATTGACGGAGCGAAGCGTAGATCCCGATTTATCGGGGATGATTTAAGGATGGCAGTCATTTTTATATAAATTGATGGAGTGACACGCGGCGCAAGCGCCTGCGCTGCGCGAGCGACTTCCATC
>JAQYVG010000114.1 GCA_030145595.1 Desulfobacterales bacterium
ACAACGGGAAATCTTGTGTAAGTCTTGGCAATAACATGCTCTGCTTGATCGATTATCTCTTTTTTCATACCGTAACCTCGGTTCCAATACCCTTATCGGTAAAAAGCTCCAGCAGTAAGGCATGGCGTTTTTTACCGTTGATGATATGAGCTTTTTCAACCCCGTTTTTCAGGGCCTCCAAAGCACACTCGATTTTTGGAATCATGCCTCCTGAAACGGTTTTTTCTTCGACCATTTTATGAATGTCCTGGGCATTGACTGAAGAAATAAGTTCTTCTGAAGCATTCAGAACTCCATCAACATCCGTAAGAAATATAAGACGCCCGGCGGAAAGGGCCATGGCTATCCTGCCGGCCACAAGATCCGCGTTAATATTATAGGTTTCACCAGCATCTCCCGTACCAATCGGTGCAATAATAGGTATAAAACCATTCTGTGTAAGCGTATTAATGATACCAGGATTGACTTTCTCAACCTGCCCCACCAACCCCGGATCGATTATTTCGGGCGGCTTGTCTTCATCCTCCTGGTGAACGATATGGAGCTTCTTTGCAAGGATCAGCCCTCCGTCCTTGCCGCTCAAACCCACAGCCTGGCCCCCCTGCTGATTAATCTGGGCCACGATGGATTTGTTGACTTTGCCGCCCAGAACCATCTCCACCACGTCCATTGTCGGCTCATCTGTTAGACGCATCCCTCTGACAAACTTGGGGTGCATTCCCATGCGCTCAAGTACGGAATTAATCTGCGGTCCGCCGCCGTGCACAACAACCGGGTTCAAACCGATAAATTTAATTAAGGTGACGTCACGGGCAAAATCTTCCTTCAACTGTTCGTCGACCATAGCATGCCCCCCGTACTTGATCACAATGGTCATGCCATAGAAACGTCGTATATAAGGAAGCGCTTCAATTAATATGTCTGCTACATTCGAATTCATTAAAATCTCTTTATAATCATTTTTTAAACTGCGGTTGTTCTGCTCAAATTAAGCGTTAATGCTCAAATGGAAGTTATTTGTTATCCGTTATTCGTTATTTGAAGAAAATGATTTACTTTTTATACTTCAATCTAAATTGAATATTATTTTGGACATTAAAGAGACCAATAACAATTAACTATTAACTTCGAATCGAGTTCTAACTCGATTCGTTATAGGATGTATCTGCTTAAATCCTCATCATCCTTGATGTCTTGCAATTTATTTTTCACATACAGTCGGTCTATAACTATTCTCTTTTCCTGCAAGTCCGGCGCATCAAAAAGAATATCTTCCAGCAGGCACTCCATCATGGTATGGAGTCTTCTGGCGCCAATATTTTCAGTCATATTATTAACTTCTTCGGCAATTCTCGCAATATCTTCGACAGCATCATTTTCAAAGATCATCTCAACACCTTCGGTCTTTAAAAGCGCCAGGTATTGCAGCAGAAGGGCATTTTTCGGTTCTGTCAGTATCCTCACAAATTCTTTCCAGCCCAGAGAGTCAAGTTCCACTCGTATGGGAAACCGGCCCTGTAGTTCCGGTATCAAATCAGAAGGTTTGACCGTGTGAAATGCACCGGCGGCGATAAAAAGGATATTGTCGCTCTTCACCGGACCGTACTTGGTGGTTACCGTGCTCCCTTCTACGATGGGAAGCAGGTCACGCTGAACACCTTCCCTGGAAACCTCAGGGCCTTGAGTACCGTTCTTACTGACAATTTTATCAATCTCATCTAAGAAAATAATCCCTGACTGCTCAACTTTCTCAATAGCCTGCTTTACCACCTTGTCTAAATCCACAAGGTTCTGGGCCTCCTCGGCCGCCATCGTCTCCATTGCTTCCGGCACTTTTACTTTGCGCCGCTTGGTACTTTTGGGTATCAGACCGCCCAGCATATCTTTGAAATTGATCCCCATCTCTTCCATGCCGACGTTTGAAAATATTTCCACCACCGGCATGGCCCGGTCAGATACGTCCAGATCAACATATCTATTATCGAGTTTGCCGTTACGCAGCATGCTTCTTAGCTTTTCTCGGGTAGAAGAGGACTCATCGCCACCGGATGACAAAAGCTCAAGATGCGTTTCGGCTGCAGCGTCACTCTTTTGGGCCTGATGTTTCTCCGACTTTGGAAGCAAAAGATCGAGCATTCTCTCTTCAGCGATCTGTATGGCTTTTTCCTTGACGGCCTCCTGCTCCCTGACTTTAAGTGTGTTTACAGTAAGTTCGAGAAGATCCCTAACCATGGATTCAACGTCGCGACCAACATATCCTACCTCGGTAAACTTGGAGGCCTCAATCTTACTAAACGGAGAATCCGTAAGATTCGACAGGCGTCTGGCAATCTCTGTCTTACCTACCCCTGTGGGACCGATAAGTATAATATTTTTTGGTGCTATTTCATCCCGCAGATCCTCCGGCACCTGCTGCCTGCGCCACCTGTTTCTTAAGGCAATAGCGACTGAACGTTTTGCTTTGTCCTGGCCGATGATATACTTATCAAGTTCCTTAACGATTTCTTTTGGTTTAAGATTGCTCATATTTGAAGTACCTAAGGTAAATGGTTTTTGGTTCTTCTCCAATTTAGTTGGAGAAGAGGGTCCCAGGATTCAAGGGGTCAAGTGTTTGCTTCCAAACGATTTTATCATCGTTTTGAATATCCTTTCAACTTCTGCTATTAAGGCATAAATATTTTGAAGTATTTCACTCGAACCCTTGAATCCTTGAACCCCTGAATCCTTAGGATCACTCCAACTCTTTTGGAGATGATCCTTATTTTATAACTCTTCAATCGTCACAGCTTCATTGGTAAAAACACATAAGGAGCCCGCTATCATCATGGCTTCTTCTACAATACCCTTTGCATCGAGATCGGTATGCTTGATCAGAGCCATTGCCGCCGCCTGGGCTGCGATTCCACCGGAACCGATACCCATGACATCCTCATCCGGTTCGATAACATCACCACTGCCGGAGATAAGCAACATATTGTTTTCATCCACGGCGATCATGATAGCCTCAAGACGCCTTAAATATTTGTCGGTGCGCCAGTCCCTGGCCAATTCAACGGCGCTGCGTGTCAGATTGCCGTTATAACGTTCTAATTTGCCTTCCAAACGTTCAGAAAGGTTCATAGCATCGGCGGTAGCACCGGCAAATCCCACAATGATTTTGTCGTTGTAAATCCTTCTGACCTTTTTGGCTTTATGCTTAATGACAGTATTGTTCAAAGTCACCTGACCGTCTCCGGCAACCGCCACCCCGCCTTTATGCCTTACAGCCAGTATGGTTGTACCTCGAATTTTCATTGTTTTTTCACTTTCTTGGGTGTGCCTTATCATACGCCTCCATCAATCTGTCAATGCTCACGTGCGTATATTTCTGAGTGGTCGAAAGGCTTTTGTGCCCCAAAAGCTCCTGAACAATCCTTAAATCTGCACCGGCATCAAGCATATGAGTCGCAAATGTGTGCCGTAGCGCGTGCGGTGAAACAGGTGCCAAAAGTCCGCATTCTTTGGCAATTTTATCAAGAATGCGGGCAATCGATCGCACTGTAAGCCGGCCCTGGTTTTTATTTAAAAAAAGCGGGGCATTTGTATCATCCGATATGCCTGATTCCTCTTGCAGTCTTTGCCGGTAAGCTTTGATGGCCTCTGTTGCTTTCCGGCCGATGGGTACAATGCGCTCCCGGTCGCCTTTACCAAGAACACGAATCACACTTTTAGTAAAATCGACATCAAACAGATTCATGCCGGAAAGCTCAGAAACACGTAGTCCGCACGAATAAAGTGTTTCAAAAATAGCACGATTCCTTAACCCCGCCAGGTTATCGGCCTTGATGGAATCCAGAAGCCTGAACATATCATCGACCGGAAGATAAGCAGGGATCGTTTGCTCCTGCTTGGGCGTCAGAATCAACTCTACCGGATTTTCCAAAATAACCCCGTGTTTGACAAGTTCCCTGAAAAAGCTGCGAATAGCCGAAAGCTTGCGGGCTATGGTAGCCTTTTTATTTTTTTTGTGTAAAAACCCCAGGAAACCTCTTATCATCAAACCGTCGATCTGATCAGCCCTGAAAGAGTCTGCCTTTGTTTTACTCATATTCTCTGAAAACCAGCTACTAAAAATAAAAGATGCAAACTCATTGAGGTCGTGCAAATACGCACGGCATGTATTCTCAGAATACCCTTTTTCAGAGTAAAGGGATTTTACAAAAGAACCGATCAGATTTTTCAAAGAAGACGAGTTCATTTAAATTCTATAAGCGATTCTAATTCTTTCCAGTTACTGACTTCCATAAATGGATGATGCTCCCGGTTCCACGGTTGCTTGAACAACACGGGCACCAATCCGGCTGCCTGAATTGGAAAACATGTCTCAAGCCGGTCTTCTACAAAATAAGTAATATCTCTTTCTACAAGCACATCAACCTTGGCGTCAAATGAACCGGTGGCAATCACTTCTATAGACACAGGATCAAGTGTCAGGATGCTTTTTACCCAGTCGTCAATAGGATTCAAATATGGCCGCGCCGTTACAAAAAGAATTGAACCGTTTTGTCTGCCCAGCCGCGACAAAACGTCGGGGGCTCCCGCTATGGGCTTTAATGGCGCAGTGTAATCACCATCCATTATCCTGTTTATAATTGAGCCTATAATTCCGGCATCAAGGTTTAGACATTTTTCCAATTGATAGCAATTGATGTCTTCGAGCCTGATCCAGTCAATGTTATATTCGTCACGGGCAATATCTAAAAATAATGTCATGGTGTCGGCAACGACACCGTCAATATCAAAGGCAATCGACGCCGGATCGATCTTAAAATTTGTCATTTTTCATTTGCTATTCGTCGTTGGTTATTTGCTTGCCCCGTGAAATTCGCGTAGTGACAGCACAGCGCATTTCACCGGGGTCATTTGTCATTGGTAATTGGAGTGCTGCGCTTGAAGAGCACTTCGTTTGAAGAGCGGCCTGACGGCCTAGAGGGTATGTATAGAAAGGTTTTTTCCCCTCAAGCAAAGCGCTCCTCAAGCGAAGCGGTCTTCAAGCATAGCGATCTTTTATTACGCTGCCCTGCGAGTCTTTTTTTTGAGCCTGGTAATGCGGCGTCGATAAATTGCCGCCATTTTGGCGTCATTTTTACTCAAGGCTGTTTCGCGTTCAGTCTTCAGTTTCTGAATTTTTTTCTTAATTTCTCGAACCGAGGAGTCTTTTGTTTTGGGAGAATCATCGACTATCCCTCTGGCCTTTTTAATGGCACTAATCAACTCAGGCTTGTTCATACCATAAACACCTGTTATTTCAGGTATTTGCTTGCCGACATCCCTCAGTTCCTTGGCTGTCATTTTCTCCAGTGGTTTTTCCTTGGTTTCCTTTTTCTTTTTACCCATACCCGGCTAAGCTCCTTTACCCACATTATTAAAAGCACAAGCGGAGGCTGCAAAGCCTCCGCCAAATTGACAGAATTAAGCACTTTGACCCTTTTGCAACTGCCACCTAATCCATTTAATTAACCTTTCCCTATAGTATATCGAAAACTTTCATATAAATCAATTTCTTTATAAATGTCAATAGTTAGATTGAAATTTTAGCGATTTTGAATTGATTTAAAACCCACTTCATTTTACACAAAAAATACCTACAACCTATTTTTTTTGTTGACAAATCATTTTTATCGGCATATGTTTCATGTGTTGCATACGTTACATGCGTTACATAAGTTACATGCGTTTCTTGGCATAACGCCTATTATCGGTCATATCAATTCTATGGTGGATTTTCCGTATTCTGGTTGATATGTGAAATCTGAAAGGAGAAATATTATCATGCGGAAAAGAATCTCAACTATGGTTGCACTCATTATTGCTCTGTTTTTTCTGGGTGCCTGCGGAGGAAGCAATTTAGAAGTAAAACAAATCTCAATGTCGGAAAATCCGACCGAGCAAATTGAGCAAATTAACAGTCTGGATAACGACCTGAAAAATGCTCGCAACAATCAAATCGATGTTTTGTCTCCACAATGGTTTGCAAAAGCCGAAAAGTCTTTCAACAATGCAATAAAAGACCATAATCGTGGCGCAGCATTTTCGGATATTTTAAAAAATATCGCTCAAAGCAGGACGGAACTCAAACGTGCTGAAGATTTTGCCAAAGTTGCGAGTACATCTCTATCAAAAGTTATAAACGAACGAAAGCTTGCCCGTGCTTCAGGTGCCACTAAAATGGGAAAAGATTATGTTAAGGTGGAAGGACAGTTCCTTGACCTTATGAGATCGGTTGAAAATAACAAGCTCAAATCGGCCCGTAAAAAAGAGGCAAAAGTGATCAACTCTTTTCGTCAGCTTGAATTGAGAGCAATTAAAGAACAGGCTCTCGGCGAGGTACGGAAACTTCTTAAACAGGCGAAGAAGGAAAACGCAAGAAAATTCGCTCCCGACTCGTATGCCCTGGCAACAAATAAGTTGGAAGCAACGGATGCATTTATTTCAAAACATCCTTACGAGAAAGAAAAAATGCTTGAAAAGGCAAACGATGCGCTTTTTGAAGCCTGGCGCTGTATCAGGGTGACAAGACAAAGCAAAAAGGTTAAAACCATGAAGCCCGAACAGATAACGCTTTGGTATGAAAAAGCTTTATATCAAACTGCAGGAGCTCTGTCCGCTCCTGATATGCGCGACGAGCCTTTTGAAATTCAGGTTGAAAATATTTTAAGCTCAATTACTGCTTTGAAAAAAGATCGTAACTCCATGCAGGTGGAAATTGATGCTTTAAAAAATCAGACTGCCTTATTAGCAGACAGAACCAGGAAGGAGCAGTCTGCAAAAGAGCGTCTGGCTGCTGAAAAGAAATTTAATGAATTGTTCGGCGAGGTTCGGAATCTCTTTGATGCAAATGAGGCTGAAGTTAATAAGCAGGGAGACCAGCTTCTAATTAGATTAGGAGCAATTAAATTTCCTGTCGGCAAATATGTGATTATGCAGGAAAATTATGGACTTCTTAGTAAGGTTCAGCTGGCAATTCGCATATTCGGCGAGCCTGATGTCGTTATTGAGGGACATACGGACAGCACGGGGTCGGATGAGTTAAACCAACATTTATCCGAACAAAGAGCATACGCAGTGGGACAATACCTGATAGCGAACCGAACCCTGCCGGCAGATAGAATCGAAGCTGTTGGATTCGGAGCGATTCGACCCCTGGCATCAAATAAAACTGCACAGGGAAGGGCTGTTAACCGGCGTATTGACATAATTATAAAACCCCAAAGCATGTCGATGTAGAGATATTAAAGAGCGTTTTGCTCAATGACCGCTTCACTTGAGGAGCGCTTTCAGCCGTCGTAGCTAAAGCTACTATGGCGAAGTCGGCTCGTTTTAGGCATTATAGGTCCGCCGCGGACGCTCCTCAAGGCCGAAGGCCGCTCTTCAAAGCCCGAAGAGACGCTTTCATTATGCCCTTTTACAGACAATCCGCTATAAATAATAAGAGCCCGGACCCTTCAGACTGTCCGGGCTTTTTTTATTGGAAAAGATTACCTTGAAGTAGAAACCCCCTGCCGAATTCCTGCGCCGGCTCCCGAAGAACACATTGAAGCATATAAACAAGATATGATATCCCAAATTTCATCATATCAAATAAATAGAATTATTTGTTCCTGGGTTTACCACCTTTATCCATAAAGTTGATGAACGACTTGAAAAAATCAATGGGGAAAGGAAAGACGATGGTGGTATTCTGCTCGGCGGACATCTCACGCATGGTCTGCAGATATCTAAGCTGCAGGGCCATGGGATGCTCACGGATAATCTCTGAGGCTTCCGCCAGCTTTGATGCCGCCTGTTGTTCACCTTCGGCATTAATTATTTTGGCACGCCGCTCCCGCTCAGCCTCGGCCTGCTTGGCCATGGAGCGCTGCATCTCTGTGGGCAAATCAATATGCTTAAGTTCCACGGTGGCAACTTTGATCCCCCAGGGGTCGGTCTGGGGATCAACATCCATTGCTACCAGGCGCATACTGATCTTCACCATTTTATCGACAACCGGAATCAGTATAATTAGCCCCGGCCCTTTGGCCTTGATAACTCGTCCAAGCCTGAATACGACGCCACGTTCATACTCGTTAAAACCCGTAAGGCCGCGGACAAAAAAATGATAACCAGTACGGTGATGGTAATTGTAGCAAACATGTCTTACTCCTGTTTTGAATTGGAAACTACCAAGTATTTAAAATTCATTTTCGGATGGCCATTATTCCACCGGTTCAACCTCTAAAACAAGGTTAACCACATCGACCACCCGTACTTTGGCGCCCTCGGGAATAGAAACTTTGGAAGTGGCATTCCACAGTTCGCCATGAACAAACACCTTGCCGTCAGGCATAATCTCTTTTTTTACGATGCCGATTTTCCCAACAAGGCCCGTTGCACCGGTCAGCGGTTTTGACAGCTGTGATTTATAAACCAAAGCAGCAACCGTTACGAAAAAGCCCGAAACCAAAACAATGGTGGGAATAAGAACCCCCAACGAAAGCTGCATTTCAGGATTACTGCGGTCAAACAACATCAGGGATCCGAGCAAAAGTGAGATAATACCTGCTATGCTGAGCAGCCCATAACTTAAAATTTTCATCTCCATAATAAAAAAAATCAGCGCCAGGACGATCAAAAGAATCCCGGCGTAATTGACGGGAATCATCTGAAAAGCAAAAAACGCCAATATCAATGCAATCCCGCCGATTACCCCCGGCAAAACAACCCCCGGGTGTGACAGTTCAAAGTAAAGCCCGGCCAGCCCGATCATCAACAGGATATAGGCAATATTTGGATCGCTGATAGTCTTTAAGATCTTGTTCCTGATAGTTTCTTTCAAGATCATCGTTTTGACATCATCAAGATCTAAAACCCCTTTGTCTTGGACTTTTCGGCCGTTTATCTGTCGAATCAGGTCATCCAAATCTTTGGCAACAATATCAATAATATTCTCCTTTAGCGCTTCGGTTTCAGTCACGGACACGCTTTTGCGGACAGCCCTTTCAACCCACTGGGCGTTTCTGCCTCGTTTTCTGGCAATACTCTTGGCATGGGCAACCATATCGTTGGTAACCTTTTCAGACATGGTCTTGTCGATCTCTTTACCACCGGCGCCGACAGGATGGGCAGCACCGATGTTCGTTCCAGGCGCCATGGCGGCAATATCGGCTGCCATGGTGATCATAACACCTGCAGAAGCCGCCCTGGCCCCACCGGGTGCAACATAGATCACAACCGGCACTTGGCTCGCAAATATGGTCTTGACGATATCACGCATAGACTCGGCCAGACCTCCGGGTGTATCAAGTACGATGATAATGCAGGCAACATTATCATCGGAAGCCTTTTTTATCCCGCTTTTTAAAAAATCGGCGCTACCAGGACTTATAGCTCCTGAAAAATTGACGACATAGATCTCGCTTTCAGCTGCAATCGCGCTTTCCGAGAAGCAGAATAAAAACAAAGATAGAGTTAATAGAAAATAACTGTATCTCATAACTTCTTAGTAATATAAACTTTATGTCTTGTTGTGCCACCAAGGCGTGACGGTTTATGCAGTATTAGGGCCGAGCGCTTGCATTAACTTCTTCATATCCTCCCACACATCTCTTTTTTTGGCGGGATTGCGCAAAAGGAAAGCCGGATGATAGGTGGGCAACAACCTGATCCCCCCGTATTGATGGAACGACCCTCTGAGTTTTGAGATAGGTTTTTGGGTTTCAAGAAGTGTCTGAGCGGCGAAAGTCCCTAATGCGCATATCAAATCAGGCTTGATGGCCGCGATCTGGCGTTCTAAAAATGGTGCGCAAGCCTTGATCTCGTCCGGTTTGGGATTTCTGTTTCCCGGTGGACGGCACTTGATTATATTACAGATATACACCTGCTCGCGGGTATAATTAATGGCATGGATTATCTTGGTAAGCAACTGCCCTGCTGCGCCTACAAACGGCTCTCCCCTTTGATCCTCCTCATAGCCTGGCCCTTCGCCTACAAATACGAGTTTTGCGTGGGGATCACCTGAACCAAAGACAATATTTTTGCGGCTGCCGGAAAGCCGGCAGCGTCTGCAATCGCCAAGGTCATTGCGGATTACCTTCAGTGTCTCAGGAGCAGAGGTTATTTTATGTTCCCAGGTTTTGATTGTTTTCAGGCTGGTTTCAGAACAGTCAAAACCCCGGCATCCGGATGCGGCCAGATGGTGCAGTGTGTTTTCGATCTTTGCGACTGTGGCGGCAAAATCTTCGATGCGTGCGTTATTACGATGTTGAGAGCGTAATGGCATAGGATTGTTTGTAATCGTTTTAAGTTTTAGGTTTTAAGTTTTAAGCGTCTGTTCAAACACCTAATATTAATTACCTAAATCCCAACCCGGATAAACCGGAAATAACAAATCACAAGCATCCCGCCAAAAAGACGGCGGGCAAGCAAATTTCAAATAAATTCCAAACTACAAGATCCAAATTCCAAGTACTAAAGAACTAAACTGTTTTAATTTTTCCGTATTGATGAAAATATCTTTT
>JAQYVG010000115.1 GCA_030145595.1 Desulfobacterales bacterium
GTGCTATAGAGGTGGTATAGAATTATCGTAAGCGTTCACAGGTTTCCGCCTTCGCCGTGCTATGGCGAGACAGGCAGGGTTCAGAAGTTCAGAACTCACGAATCAGCGGTTTAGATTTGACCTGAACCCTTGAACGATTACGTAGTATCTTTATCAGGAAAATCACACAGATCGTAAAGCGGGCAAGTCGGGCAGGCCGGCTTTCTGGCCTTGCATACAGCCCTGCCAAAGAAAATAAGGCGCAGGCTAAAGTCGCTCCATTCTTTTTTGGGAATGATCTCCATCAAATCGAATTCTATCTTAACCGGGTCTTTATTTTCTGTAAGACCCAGCCTTTTCGAGATCCTGCCCACATGGGTGTCCACCACGATGCCTTGAATCCCGAAGGCCGCGCCCAGCACGACGTTGGCGGTTTTGCGGCCCACACCGGGCAACTTAACGAGTTCATCCAACCTCGATGGAACCTCGCTGTCGTAATTTTCTACAAGCATTGATGCACAATTTTTGATACTCTTGGCCTTGTTGCGGAAAAAACCGGTCGGCCGGACGAGTTCCTCAAGCGCTTCAAGCGACACTTTGGCAAAATCCTTGGGGGTTTTCAGCTTTTCAAACAAAACTTTGGTTACTGTATTCACCTGCTTGTCGGTACATTGGGCCGACAATATGGTGGCCACCAGAAGCTCAAAAGGATTTTTATAATACAACTGGGTCTTGACATCCGGGTAGGTCCTTTTTAGTATTTTACGGATCTTAGTGGTTCGGGCTTTGTTCTGGATCATAGATTAACCTCTATTTCGATTAACAGCATTCAGTTCTAAATTATAGGATTTGTTCATTTGTTTAAAAAAATAATCACGAAAACACCTCGGTAAAACAGGCTATGCCTCGGGGCATGCGAAAGAAGGAAAGCACGAAATTTAATTATTAACCTAAAGATCTATTTAGTGTTTTCGAAATTTCGTGCTTTCGTGATAAGTATTTCTTTTTTGGTTCTCCCCTTCATCTTCAATGAAGACGGAGTCTACTTTAAACTACGACCAGACTGTTCCGCTTGCAAGGCTGGCCGGGCTATAATAATAAAACGTTATTTACCATGAATTTAAACTCTGGAAAAGTACGAGCTTTGGGTCTTTGCTCCGGCGGCCTCGACAGCATGTTATCCGCTCTGGTTCTACGCAAACAGGGCATAGAAGTTGAATGGGTAACTTTTGAGACGCCTTTTTTTTCATCGGCAAAGGCGCGGCAAGCATCTCATACCACGGGTATACCGCTAACCGTCAAGAAAATTACCCGGGTTTACATGGAAATGCTGGAAAATCCTCGTTGCGGATACGGCAAGCAAATGAATCCCTGCATGGACTGTCATGCCTTAATGTTCAGGCTTGCAGGTTCTATTATGCAAGAAAAAAGATTCGATTTTCTTTTCAGCGGGGAGGTTTTAGGCCAGCGTCCCCTATCCCAGAACATGCAATCTCTGCGCTACGTTGAAAAACAGTCCGGGTATGACGGCTACATCTTGCGTCCTCTTAGCGCCAAAAGGTTGCCGGAAACCATACCTGAAAAAGAGGGCCTGGTAAACAGGGAACTGCTGCTTGATATTTCAGGAAGATCGCGCAAGCCTCAGATTAAACTTATCAAAGACTTTGGAATCAACGACTATGCGTCACCCGCAGGCGGCTGTCTGCTCACCGACAAGAGCTATTCGAGCCGGCTGAAAGACCTTTTTGACCATCAGGACAGCTATACCGAGAAAGAACTGCACCTCTTGAAGCATGGACGCCATCTTCGGCTGGACGAAAATACAAAAATAATCGTCGGCCGTAACCACAAGGATAATGAAAAGATAATTAAATATTATAATTCCCAAACAGATACCGTTATCACAGTAAAGGGACATCCGGGCCCCACAGTACTGATGCCTCACGGCGGCAAAAAAGAGGTCATGATCCTGGCCGCATCAATCTGTACCGGCTACAGCAAAGCCCCGGATCTCACCCCGGTCGATGTGGAAGCGATCACCCCTGACGGTCACGAAACCTTCCAGGTCTTAGGAGTACCTCCCGCAGAAATTAAGCACCTTTTCATCTAAACGCTTCATACCTTATTGACAACTTATTAAGCGTTTAACAATTCAGCATTTCACAAAAAATGGCCTCTTTGCAATAGTTAGCCAATCGTCACCACCCGGTTGTGATCAAGTTTGCGAATAAGCTTGACAAAGACTTCAGCAACTCATATTGTCCGCCCAACAATAGTGTTCCTGGTTGTCAATCAAACAATATACGTAAGCCTCGGAATAACTCCGGGGCTTTTTTTATTGGAGCACAGAAAGAAGGTATATATTGAACTTTGAAACATTTAATTTTCATCCCGCTGTTGCGGCCGGCGTTTTAGAAGCGGGTTATCTCCTCCCGACCCCGATTCAGGCTCAGGCAATCCCGCCGATCCTGAATGGTGGCGATGTGATGGGGCTGGCCCAAACCGGTACCGGCAAAACAGCGGCATTCGTCCTGCCGATCTTGAATCGTCTGATAAGGAACAAATGCGGTTGCCTCCGCGCCCTGATTATGGCCCCCACCCGGGAACTGGCCGAACAGATTCACCAGGCTATCGAAATCCTGGGGCGTAAAACCCGCCTTAAAAGCGCTGCGGTTTACGGCGGCGTGAGTATTAACCCACAGATTAAGAAACTGAAGCGTGCCGATATTGTCGTTGCTTGCCCCGGCAGGCTTCTCGACCATATCGGTCGTCATACCGTCGATTTATCCCAACTGGAAGTGCTGGTAATAGACGAAGCTGACCAGTTGTTCGATATGGGTTTTCTTCCCGATATCAGAAGAATTTTGACACATCTTCCGCAAAAGCGCCAGACGCTGTTTTTCTCGGCTACCATGCCCACCGAAATACGACGCCTGGCCAAGGACATCCTGCGAAAGCCAGTCACTGTCCAGATAGGAACAACCGCGCCTGCGGACACTGTCAGCCATGCACTCTACCCGGTGGCCCAGCATCTGAAAACAGCGCTTTTGTTAAATCTGTTGGGCACCACCTCTATCAGGTCGGTGCTGGTCTTTACCCGCACCAAACACCGCGCCAAGAGCCTGGGGAAGAAACTGGCTGTTGCCGGCTACCGGTCGGCTACGCTGCAAGGGAACCTTTCCCAGGGAAAACGTCAGGCTGCACTGGATGGCTTTCGGAACGGGACTTTTCAGATCCTGGTGGCCACCGATATCGCCGCGCGCGGAATTGATGTAACCCGGATCTCGCATGTCATTAACTACGACATCCCTTCAACTCCCGAAGCATACATTCATCGTATCGGTCGGACCGGCCGCGCCACTCACAGTGGCGAAGCTTTAACTCTTATTACCGGAGACGATCGCAAGATGGTTCATTCCATCAATCGAATCATAGGTTCTAAGGTCGAGCAACGGACCTTGTCAGCCTTTGACTATAACACCCCGGCATTCAATCATAAAGACAGCCCGCAGGGGCAAAGGAAGCCTCATCGTAAATTTTCAGGGGCAAATAAGGGCCGCAAGAAAAAGGCTTCACGCATGCACAATCGCACTTGGGCCTAAAGCTACTATACGGAAAGCAAAAGACAGGGATAAAGCGGTAACCCAACGATGCAATCTCATAGTGAGCACCTCATGCATCATATTGGCCACTCAACTGGCCGCAGGCTGCCGAGATATCCTGCCCTTTGCTGTGACGAATTATTACCGTATAATTCTTTTGGACCAGGATATTTCTAAAAGTTTGAATTGATGCTTCTTGCGGTCGTTCGAACCCGCAGCCTTCATAGGCATTGAATGGAATTAGGTTTATTTTGGCCCGTATAGGTCTGAGCAGCCCGGCTAAACGCTCGGCATCCTGCCTGGAATCGTTGACCCCTTTGATGAGAACATATTCGAAAGTAATTCTGCGGCGGGGCAATAAAGGATATTCGGCGCATGCGTCCAGAAGCGTTTCAATAGGATATTTACGGTTAATAGGCATCAGCATGCTGCGGGTCTCATTGTCGGTCGCATTTAACGATATCGCCAGATTGACTGTCGACTCACGACCCAGGTCGGCAAGCCTGGGAACCAGCCCTGCTGTGGATATGGTAATTTTGCGGCTGGAAAATCCGAGGCCGGTATCGCTGTCAGTTAAGGTTTTAACTGCTTCAATGACGTTGCGGTAGTTTGCCAGAGGCTCACCCATCCCCATAAGCACGATATTGGTCAGGCGCTTGGCATCATCCAGATGATTGGCGATATCGCGAACCTGAGCAACAATTTCGCCCTTTGAAAGATTGCGTACAAAACCGCCCTTGGCGGTGAGACAAAATCGGCACCCCTGGGCGCAGCCCACCTGGCTCGATATGCACAGGGTGTAATGTTCTTTTTCTGGAATCAGTACGCTTTCCACATGTTTTCCATCTTCGAGCCTGAAAAGATATTTCCTGGAACCATCTTGAGAGGTTTCAATCTTCGCCTTTGCAAGCCTGCTGATAGTAAAATGATTTGAAAGCAGTTTGCGGAGCTCTTTCCCCAGGTCGGTCATCTCTTCAAAAGTGTCGGTCTGGTGCAGATAGATCCACCTAAGAATCTGCACTGCGCGATAGGGCTCAAGTCCTTGGTCTTTAAGCCAGGCAGCCAGCCTATCCTCGGTAAATTCTTTAATGTCGAGAGCCAGTTTCAAAACGTCCCCTTTTGCCCAATCTCTGGGTCAGGCTCGCTGATGTATTCGTTTTTAGTGTCATTTTATAAAGCGATTGATATTTTATTTTGTTTGACATACCATTTATTTGATATTATTAACAAGGGTTTCGATTTCAAAAAATAAAATGGTACGTTTATGTTTGATAGTTTGACGGACAGGCTGAATGCCGCATTTAAAAAGCTCAAAGGTCACGGCAAGTTAACCGAAAAAAATGTTCAGGAGGGTCTCAGGGAAGTACGCATGGCTCTCCTGGAGGCTGATGTCCACTACCGCGTTGTCAAAAACTTTATTGCCGACATCAAGGAGCGAGCCCTTGGTCAGGAGGTCATGGCAAGCCTGACACCCGGTCAGCAAATCATTAAAATAGTCAATGAAGAATTGACAGAGCTGATGGGAGGGCAACTTACAGATTTAAACCTTTCGGGTTCTTTCCCATCCTCAATCATGCTGGTTGGTTTGCAGGGGTCCGGTAAAACCACAACAGCCGGCAAGCTGGCTGTTTGGCTGAGCAAAAATGGGCGAAAGCCTTATCTGGTGCCGGCTGATGTATATCGTCCCGCTGCCATTGACCAACTGCAAAAGCTGGGACAGCAGCTGGCTATGCCTGTGTTTCCATCCAGCGCTGAAATGGACCCTGTCCAGATCTGCCGGGATGCCAGAACAACGGCACATAAAGACGGGCTGGACACACTGCTGCTCGACACAGCAGGACGGCTGCACATAGACGAAACGTTGATGGACGAACTTGGCCGCATCAAGGATGCGCTCAAGCCTTCTGACATACTGCTTGTAGCCGATGCCATGACCGGTCAGGATGCCGTAAACATCGCCCAGGCATTTAACGATGCGCTTGACATCGGCGGCGTTATCCTTACCAAGATGGACGGTGACGCCCGCGGCGGTGCAGCTATATCGATCAAGTCCATAACCAATAAACCGATTAAGTTTATTGGTGTCGGTGAAAAGCTAAGTGATCTGGAGCCTTTTCATCCGGAAAGGATGTCTTCAAGGATTTTAGGGATGGGAGACGTCCTTACCATGATCGAAAAGGCCCAGTCGGTGGTCGATGAAAAAAAAGCGGCTGAACTGGAGAAAAAGCTTAGAAAAAGTGAGTTTACACTCGAAGATTTTCGAGATCAGATGGTACAGATACGCAAGATGGGGTCTCTATCAGACCTTATCGGTATGATACCAGGGATGAGTACCAATAAGCATCTGAAAAACTTAGAAGTAGATGAAAAAGAATTCATCAGGATCGAAGCAATTATTAATTCCATGACCCCCCGGGAGCGGCGTCAACATACATTAATAAAAGGCAGCCGCCGCAAAAGAATTGCCAAAGGGAGCGGCACCAGGGTACAGGATGTTAACAAACTAATTAAAAATTACACCCAGGTCTTGAACATGATCAAAAAAATGAACAAGGGCGGCATGCGCGGAATAGGCCGGGGGATGCTGCCGTTTTGAAGGAGAGTCACAATGCAAGTGAAAATCAGATTGGCCAGGCACGGCGCAAAGAAAAAACCTTTTTACCGAATTGTGGTAGCTGATAGTGAAAGTCCCAGGGACGGAAAATTTCTTGAAAATGTCGGCACCTATAACCCTTTAAAAGATCCGGCCGAGGTTACTTTAAAACCGGAGCGAATAAAACACTGGATTGATGAGGGCGCTATTCCAACCAGCACTGTAAAAAGCATTTTGAAAAGAGAAAATTTTTTTGCTAATCTTACATAGATAGTATCACCCTAATTCTCAACCGCCAACAAAGGAGATGGAGCTATGGGAGCTATGAAAGAGTTGATCCATTACATTGCCCAGGCACTGGTTGACAATCCGGATGAGGTGGCTGTCTCCGAGGTAGAAGGTAACCAGACCTCGGTATTAGAGCTCAAAGTGGCCAAAGAGGATCTAGGG
Source organism: Desulfobacterales bacterium (assembly GCA_030145595.1). Taxonomy (GTDB): domain Bacteria; phylum Desulfobacterota; class Desulfobacteria; order Desulfobacterales; family UBA11574; genus Desulfatibia_A. Next base: position 6,625 of record JAQYVG010000115.1, read on the forward strand.
AAGGTTATTGGTAAACAGGGCAGAACGGCACGGGCAATGCGGACCATTTTGGGTGCGGCATCCGCAAAAATAAGAAAACGGACTGTCCTGGAAATTATCGAATAATATCGTGGAAAAAAATGGCTTTCTTCTCATAGGAAAGATCATTGGCGTTCATGGTGTTAAGGGCAACATCAAGGCCTATTCCTATGCCGAGTCTTTGTCCGTTTTTGAGCCAGGCAGCCCCATCCTGGCCGTCAATGAAAAAGGATTGGAGACAACCTATAAGGTAAACTGGGTCAAACCCCACAACAGGGTCATTCTATTGTCCCTGGATGGGATAGACAGTAAACACCTCGCAGAAACCTTAAGAGGCTCAAAGCTTTATATTGAAAAGGCCAAGCTTCCCGAGCTCGAGGATGGAGCCTATTACTGGTTTGATCTTATAGGGCTTTCCGTTTTCACAACCGACGACGAATATATCGGCAGCATTGCATCGATCCTCCCCACGGGGAGCAACGACGTTTATGTCGTGAAAAATCCTAACAAAGATAATGACCATGAAATTCTGATTCCGGCGCTCACATCGGTGGTTTTGGAAATAGATATTACTAAAAAAACGATGCGGGTCGATTTGCCGGAAGGATTATAAAAATGCGGAAGTTCTATACAATCAAGGAAAATGTTTGACAGTTTCTTTTTTATTTTGCATAAAACGACGTTTATAATTTTTTGCAGCATGGTTGTGTACTGATGAATTTCATTGCCCTGACCATCTTTCCGGAAATGTTTATACCATTTTGGGAACACGGGATTATCAAAAGGGCGATAGAGCAAAACAAAATTTGCGCAGCGGCCATCAATATCAGAGATTATGCCGAAGGCCGCCATCGTGTTACCGATGACAGACCATACGGCGGCGGCAGTGGGATGGTGATGAAGCCCGAACCGTTGACTGCTGCCATACGGGCGGCTGCAGAGAATGCGCCGTCTTCCAGAACAATCCTGCTGTCACCTCAGGGCCGTTGCTTTAACCAGAAGGTGGCACGAGAATTAGCATCATCAAAAGGACTTATTCTGGTTTGCGGCCGTTATGAAGGTGTGGACGAGCGCATTTGTCACGAATTTATCGATGATGAAATTTCCATAGGGGATTATGTGCTGACAGGAGGTGAACTGGCGGCCATGGTCATCATCGATGCCGTCACGCGTATGATTCCGGGTACCCTCGGCGGTGAAGATTCGGCGGAAAAAGACTCGTTTTCAGACGGTGTATTGAAGCACCCCCAATATACCAGGCCCCGGATTTTCGAAGGCATGGAGGTTCCCGAAGTACTGTTGTCGGGGAACCATAAAGAGATTGAAAAATGGAGGCTTAAGACATCTCTGATACGAACCTTTCTAAAAAGAAAGGATCTTTTGAAAGCCCGTCATATGAGCGGGCCTGAAATAGAAATTTTGAAAAAGTGGTGCCGCGATATTGAAAAACTCATATCCGACCAATCTTTACATAGCTCTGACGCATTACCCGGTGATCAACAAAAACGGTAACATCATAGCTTCCGCTGTGACAAACCTCGATCTGCACGATATGTCAAGGGCAGCAAAGACTTACGGAGTGCGATCATTTTATGTAGTTACACCACTTGCGGATCAGCAGGAACTTGTTGAAAGAATCGTCGACCATTGGGTCAAAGGGGTTGGCGCAACGTATAATCCGAAACGGCGCGAAGCCTTGGAGTTGATTCGTGTTAAAAATTCGCTGGATGAGGTTGCCGATCATATCCGCGACAGCGCTGGATGTGCTCCAAAAACGGTTGTAACCAGCGCCAAGCGCAACCCTGGGAACATCAGTTTTAACGAGTTTCGCCAGATGCTCAGCGACGACAACCTTTATCTTTTGATCTTCGGGACGGCCTGGGGATTGACGAACGACTTTATTACCGGTGCCGATTATATTCTTGATCCGGTAATAGGAAACACAGACTATAACCATCTGTCGGTGCGGTCGGCAACAGCCGTCATCCTGGATCGGTTGTTTGGAAACCAAAAATAAAATCGCTTAGCGATTTTATAAACTAATAATTTTAGCGACGAAGTCGCGTTATATAAAATCGCGCAAGCGATTTTATTTTGTGAGGGATCAACATGGATACAATAGATCAATTGGAAAGAGAGAATATGCGGCTTGACCTGCCCAATTTTGTCGCCGGCGATACGGTTATAGTGCATGTGAAAATCAAAGAAGGTGAAAAAGAGCGTATTCAGGCCTTTCAGGGTGTTTGTATCAGCAAACGCGGCGGCCAAATGAACGCTACCTTTACCGTACGGAAAGTTTCATACGGTATTGGGGTTGAGCGTATCTTTCCGCTTCATTCTCCCGTCATCGACAAAGTCGAAGTCGTTACTCGCGGCCGGGTTCGCCGGGCTAAAATCTATTACCTGCGTAAACTCAGAGGCAAAGCCGCGAGGATTAAGGAGCGCCGCTACACTTAGTATAGGCGTTCTATGGAAAGTCCCAGACTCATGAAGTTCGGGTGTTTTTTCCAAGAGCATTTTTAAAAACATCACGAAAGCACCCCGGTACAACAGGCTCTGCCTACGGGGCAGGCGAAATGTTGAAAGCACGAAATCAAATAACTTTCGTGTCTTCGTCTTTTCGTGCTTTCGTGATCTATGGTTTGGCTTCCTGTTTGGTTGGAATAGGGGTTTAGAAGTGATTCATGGAAGTGGATCTGTGGTTTTTCGAAAAAAAGGCCCGTGAAAAAGGTTTTTCGCAAATTGCGGGCATTGATGAAGCCGGCCGGGGCCCTCTGGCCGGTCCGGTTGTCTCCGCCGCGGTGATTTTCCCCGATTCCTTACCGCCTCTCGGTATCGACGATTCCAAAAAATTAACCCCCAAAAAACGGGATTATCTTTTCGATAAAATTTATGATTACGCTGTTGCTGTGGGCACAGGAATTGTGGGCCCCTTGGAAATTGATCGCATCAATATCCTTCAAGCCGCCCGCCTCTCCATGGTTCTCGCGGTTAAAGATCTTAAAGCCCCACCGGACTATCTGCTGATCGACGGTCCCTTCCGCATTGCATCCGACCTGCCCCAAGAGCCGATACGCAAAGGTGACAGCTTGAGCATCTCCATTGCGGCAGCATCTATCGTTGCCAAAGTAACCCGGGATCGCATCATGCAAAAATACCATCAGGACTACCCCCAGTTTGGTTTTTCCCAGCACAAAGGCTATCCCACCAAAGCCCATAAAGCGGCGATCCGAGAATACGGCTGCTGCCCCATCCACCGAAAAAGCTTTAAGGGTGTCAAGGAATACCTGTAAATTCGATAATCGTTGCATGAAGGTAGACAGCCCGAGGCTGCCGGAATTGAGCTAAAAAGGAGTGCGATTAAAAACTATATTATCTTTTTTGGCTTAAACGCACATTATAAGATATTGTATTATACTTTTATCCCCTGAAAAGCCTCAAATATTCTTCAAAGGCATAAATCCGATTTCGTTTGAAGCCGGTTTGTTCCTTTAATATCTCCAGCCGTTCTAAATCATTGATTAATGCATTTGCAGCGCGCGGCGTTACACTTAAATTTTTGGCGATAGCAGAACCAGTCAAAACAGGCTTTTGGTATAAATACGAAATCAGTTTGCGTGCATTGACCGCTTTGCGTCCAAGTGTTATGATTTTCCCATTAATGTGCTCTCTAAGGGTCAGAATATTCCTGAAAGTCTGCTGGCCTTTTTCAGCGGTTTGAATAATTGCCGTTAAAAAAAACTTAATCCACTGGATCATATTATCAGATGATCTTACGGCAGTAAGAGCATCATAATAAGCACCCCGATTGCGTTCAAAAAAATCAGATAGATATAACGATGGCTTGTCCAGTATCCCATGACTCATCAAATAAAGGGTAATTAATAAGCGG
>JAQYVG010000116.1 GCA_030145595.1 Desulfobacterales bacterium
ACCTTCTTCGCTTCCGAACGGGGCAAGGCCTTGACCGAGATCCTGCGGGGGGATTTTGCCGAGGTGATCAAGCTGGAAAAAAAGCTTAATAACCTTTCCCAGCAGGGAAAAGCGTTTGACCGCTTGTTGTACCTTAGCGAAAAAGAAAGCCCCCTAGTGGAGGCGATCCTGCCGTTCGCACGCGAAAAGTCGGCTGCCCTGGAACTGGAGATACGCCGCTTGGAGGCGCACCTCGGCATGCAACTAATGCCGAAGAAGGCAGCGGAGATCCAGAAGCAATGGGAAAAGGAGACCGGAAAGATCCTTTCTATTTCCATGCCTTTCGATGAAAAAAACAAAAAGGCAGGGGTAGATACGGCGACCGAACGCCTCTTTGAAAATGAAGTGAAACGGACTGCGATACAAAAATGGATCGCCCTGTTTGAAAACCGTCACTCCCGGTTCGGCATACAAAGCGAGATGGGGATCTACCAGGGGGAAAACGGCAACATCAAAGCGCAGCACAAGGCGCTTAAGAGTCAGGTGAACGGTTATATCGGATTTCCAGCGCAAGGTATCCGGGAGATTCAGGCCGTGGAAGGCGACCTCAGCGCTCAGGAGATTGAACACCTGCAGCTCGGGGAGATCGGGATCACGCGGGCCGACCGCTTCCAGGTCCAACAGAAGGCCGCCATCTGGGCCGTAGGCAAATTTCTCGCCATTCTCCTGATCGCTTTTTTCCTGATTCAGGTTATCGAAATTTTCCTCTGGCGCCGTTTGGAAAAGAAGGCCGGGCGCTCCATTCCCCATTTGGTGCGGGGCATGGCGGCCTTTATTATCTATACGATCGCCTTTTTTATGATTGTGGCCTTTGTCTTCGGCAAGACCTTAACCGGCCTCCTCGCCACTTCCGGTGTGCTCGCCATGGTCATCGGTCTCGCTATTCAGATGAATATCTCTAATATTTTCTCCGGTCTTGCCATCAATATCGAACGGCCCTTTAAAATCGGAGACATTGTAAAAATCGATGGCCACTTGGGCACAGTGGAAAACATGACCTGGCGCACTACCCGGATCCGTTCCAGTTATAAATGGGCCGTGACCATTCCCAACCATCAGGCCGCGGAGGTGATCACGCTGAACTATTCCGACCAGGATGTCTGGCATGGCGACTCCATCTATCTGCCGCCGGGAGAGAATCCCGAGGAGATAGAAAAGCTCTTGATTGAAATTTTGGAACGTATCGACATCATTAAAGAACCCTGGGTGATGTACGCGGGACTCAACGACTGGGCGGCTGATTATTGGGTGTATTACCTGATCCCTTACTCCAAACGGAACAGCGTCAGACACAAAGTACAGCACGCCATTTGGCAGGAGTTTAACCGGCGTGGGATTAAACCCATGCTAAAAAAGTTTCATAATGTTAAAAATGGGGTCACCCATTAACGGGCAAGTCAAGCTTTTCTGATTTCAAAAGGGTGCAGATATGCTTCTCTCCCCAAACCATTGAATTTCTTAGACAGGATAACCCTCCAGGCGGGCAAGCACGATAAACAAGGTTATAAAAGTCCGGAGGGCTTAGGAGATATCAAGGGAGAAACGGCTACTTTTAAAAAGTCAGAATTTCGATTTTAAGCCCTTCTATCCCCCTTTTTTGGGGGATGTGTTGGTTTTCGTCGGTTATCGCAGACTTGATAGTGATTGATCGGCCGTCCGTTGTCATCGTGACGGCGCCGTGGAGAGCGGTTTCGAATATGTGCGCCCCCCGTTGCTTGTAGCGATCCAAGACCGGCTGATGGGGAAATCCGAACCTGCTTTTCCAGCCCGAGGAAATGATGACGACATCGGGGTTGACCCTGTCTAAAAAAACTCCGCTGCTTGATGTTTTACTGCCGTGATGCGGCGCTATAAGAATCGTGCTGGACAGGTGATCCCCGGTGGCAGCAATCAGTTCGGTTTCGGCGCGGGCCTTGATATCGCCCGGAAACAGAAACGATTTCGACCCTAAAGTGACCTTGATCACCAGAGAATTATTGTTGAGGTCGCGCCACCATTCCCGTTTGCTTTTGTCGGCAAAATCAACCGGCGGGTGGAGGATCTCAAGACGGACACCGTTGATTGCATGCAAACGAGGCAAGGTTTTGAACGCGGGCAGGTGAATGCTGTTTTTTTCAATCGCCGTCATAAACTTGTCATAACCACTAGTGCCTGCGGCCTGGTTGTTTGTCCAGACTTCTTTGACATCAAAATTTTCGGCAATATAAATCAGCCCGTTTAAATGATCGCTGTTGGGATGGGAAAGAATAAGGGTCTCAATGCTTTTAATATTTTTGCGCCACAACAGCGGGGCTACAATGCGGGCGCCAATGTCGAAAATTGCATTGTTGGAAAAACCACCGCCGTCGATCATAATATTATATCCTTCCGGCAATTCCAGCAGGGCGCTGCTGCCGTGGCCGACATCAATCACCGTCACCCTGAGATCGGCATGCCAAAACCGCTGGTGCATCCAGTAGAACGTATCGGCGATAGCAGCTATAATGACGATTGCCACGATTATGCGGGCTATCTTGTGCCTGCCTGCTGTACGAAACAGTTCTTTTCCCATAAACATTCTTCGCGTTCTCTTTTCTGCATCCGGCAAATTTTGTTCTGCTGCTAATGTCGGCCGCATGCGCTTGAAGTTTAACAACGCCCAAAACAACAAATAATACAAGCCGATCTCAAAATAGGTGGGGGTTACGGTCTTAACGGCTGCATAAGGCAGTTTTGCAAAAAATTTTACTATTCCAAGGGCCGGCGACAACACGGCTGCGCCGGTCTTAAGAAAAACGGAAGCCCCGAAAGCGCTAAGCGGATATAAAAACACGGCCAGCAACCCCAGAGGAACAACCATAAAACCGATCAGGGGAACAATAATAATATTTACGAAAAATCCTGCCAGCGAAACCTGGTTAAAGTAAAGCATGAGCAGGGGTATGGTGCCGGTGATAGCAAAAAACGAAGCTGCAAAAAAGGAAAACAGCTTTTGCTTAATCAGCAAAAATTTTGGCTTTAGCATTCTGTTTTGATCGGACAGCCAGGGATTTGGCACGCGGGACAGGCTGTATATAATTACAAGCACCGCCGCAAAAGAAAGCTGAAATGAAATTGAAAACAGCGCCGGCGGATCAATAATCAAAATCAGCATGGCTGCCAGTGCCAGCGTGTTCACCAGATCGTGTTCGCGTTCAAACAAAAACGTCAGCAGAAAAATGGTGATCATGATAACGGCCCGCTGCGTTGACGGTGACATCCCTGCCAGCAGACCGTAGGCAAACACAGGAATCATGGATAAAACCACTGCTGCCTTTTTGCTCCAGGCATGCCGCAGTAAAGGCTTGCAATAAGAAAGCAGCCAGGCCAAACTGAAAAACGCCCAAGTGGCAACGATACCGATATGAAGTCCGGAAATGGCCAGCAGATGACCGACGCCGGCCCGGTTGAAAGCTTCCCGTAAAGCCGGTGGAATCGAGTCTCTGTCACCGACAATAAGCGCTTTTAATACCCCTTGCGATTCCGTTGACCCGGCCTTTTCGATCAGAGAGCAAATGCTGCTGCGAGCGTCGTCTATTAACCGCCCAAGCCCTTTTTTTATACGCCTTTTGCGTATGGTGAGGCGTTCTCCTGCAACATAGGCGCTTGCCCGAACTCCTTTGAAAGCCATGTAACGCTTGTAATCGAACCCTCCGGGATTTTTAAAGTTCTGTATCGATCTTATTTTGCTGACCAGAGCAACGCGGTCTCCTCTGAAAAGCCTGGGTATGTTTCCGGATACTGTGACCCGGATTTTGCCTGTAACCGCAAAAGAGGTTTTCTTTGCACTTAGGGTTTCTGTTCGTAAAATAAATTTGAGCCGACTTCGAGTCGCTACAGGCCTGTTGTCGATAACACCTACAATTTCCCAGGGATGTGTGTCACGAAAATGAACAATATGATTGGAAGGAAGCTTGGGAATCAGCCATGGCTGGATGGAGAGATAGCCTACGGCCACAAAAAGAATCAGCGGTAAAAGCAATGCGTCTTTTTGTTTTAAAATGAAAAAAACAATTAAGACGACGCACAGTGAAATTATAAAACCGGTCTGGAGCCGATGCCCCGGAATCCAAGAACCCAGAACAATACCGGCAATTAGCGCTAACAGCAGAGGAATGACCGGACGGAAATAAATCGTATCAGACATGTAGTCTTTCGGTTTCAAATTCCGTGCCATCTAAGGCTACCGCGACTTGCCTCTTCTGGCTACTCATACTTAAACCTTTAATTTTCGGTGACTGGATGCGAATTTGGCAGGATGTGGAAGTTATGGCAGCAAAGCTGATTGGAATCCAAAAGGGGCGTCTTTTGCACACAAAACTGTGCAGTCGCACATCTTTTTGTGCATTCTACTTTTTACTAATTCATCAAATTTGTGAGGTTTCAATTTTTTTTGTCCAGCACTCTCCTAATCGTCTTGGACAGATCATGCTTATCATGCGGTTTTTCAAGATACACCGCAGCACCTATTTCCCTTATTTTTTCACTATTGATCTTTTCGGAAAAACCCGTGCAGAGAATAATGGGTATGTCCGGACGTATATCAAGGATTGCTTTCACCAGTTTGTCACCAGTCATTTTAGGCATCGTCAAATCAGTAATCACTAAATCAAATTGGTCTGATTTTGATCTAAACAGGTCCAAAGCCTCAATAGGGCTTGTGGTCGATTCAACTTTATACCCCAGCCGCTTAAGCCTTTGAATTCCCATTTTCACGATAGACTCTTCATCATCAACAAATAATATCCTCTCTTTTCCAGTGGGCAGCTCCTCATCAATGGTGGTTTCCGGAACAGGTTCTCTTTTACTGGCGGGTAGAAAAATAGTAAAAGTTGCTCCTTTGCCAAGTTCGCTATCCACGGAAATTGCACCATTATGATTCATGACGATACCGTGTACCACTGATAATCCCATCCCCGACCCCTTACCGACTTCCTTGGTGGTAAAATAGGGGTCAAAGATTCTATCTTTAATCTCAGGAGCAATACCATCTCCTGTATCACTCACGCTCAGCTTGACATACGAACCTGGAGGCAGATCATGGGATTGAGCTGTTGATGCCGTCAGATTTACACTCTCCACATTTATTGCGAGAATACCGCCGTCTTTCTCCATAGCATGTGCAGCATTGGTGAATAAATTAATCATTACCTGATTGAGTTGGGTCGGGTCAGCAAATATTACTTCTGATCCTTTTGGAACATTGTGACGAATCTCGATATTTGCAGGAATTGAAAATCGTAATAATCTCAAACCGTCAATTATGACAGAATTGATTATTACCGGCTTGCGTTCCTGATCTGTCTTGTGGGCAAAACTGAGAAGCTGCCGTACTACATCTCTGGCCCTAATGCCGGCAGTTATTATTTCTTCTAAATTTAGACGTGCCGGATTCCATTCCGGCACGTCATCCATTGCAAGTTCTGTATTACCGAGAATAATTCCAAGAATGTTGTTGAAATCATGAGCAATCCCCCCTGCCAAAGTCCCTATGGCTTCCATTTTATGACTCTGGCGGAGCTGTGCTTCCATACTGCGTCTTTCTGTGATATCTGATGAAATAACACCTGCTTGAATTACTTTTCCCTGAGCATCGCAGATCGGATATACTTGGCTGTCATAAATTCTACTCTCTTGCTCAAGCTCCATGCGGAAAGGTTTACCTTTTCTGATGACCTCGCTAACTGCATTTCTTATTGCCTCGGCCTGTGGAGGCGGGAAGAAATCATAAATGCACTTACCAACAAGTTCAGCAGCACTCTTACCGAGTCTTTGCAGGGCTGTTGCGTTCGAGTCGAGAACTGTTCCATCAGTATCAAGAAGCAGAGCTATATCATCAATGGCGTTCAAGAGGGTACGTGTTCTTTCCTCGCTCTCCCTGAGCGCATCCTTAGCTCGCTTGCTTTCTTTAAGTTGATCTATTAATTCGCCATAGAGTCTGGCATTTTCGATCGCCACTGCGGCTTGATATCCAAACATGCTCAAAAGCAGTTCATCTTCCTCATTAAAAAATGTCCCATCAGCTTTGTTGATAACCTGTAAGACTCCTATCAATTTTGTTTTTGCTATCAGCGGGACGCACAGCATGGATTCTGTTTCAAACCCGCTCATTTCATCTACTTTCTGATAAAACCTTGCATCCTCTTTGACGTCAGGGACCAAAGCGGGCTTACCATGTTCCACAACCCAACCTGCAATGCCTTTGCCAGGTGGAATGCGAATATCAATCAATTTGTCTTCTTTAGGTCCTGTGGGAACACTGAACACTAATTCTCCTGTTGTTTCATCAACCAGCATCAGTGTGCTTGCAACGGAGTTAGTTACACGGTTTGCATGCGTCATGATAAGATGTAAAACTTCGGCAAGATTAAGAGTGGAATTGACAAGGGCGCCTATCTCAATCGCGATTGCCAATTTCTCGCTTTCCAATGACATATAGGCTTGAAACGTTTTATCCTGTTCTTCCAGGGCATGCTCAAGTTGCTCTTTTGTAACATATCCCATCGTGATCAATATCTGCCCTATTGATGGGAGCATATCTTTCTCTTTAGCAAGTCGTGCTTCCGTGACTAATCTGTCCCTTTGCAACCTCGCGGGCGATGCTTTTTCTTGCATTATTTGTTTTTGTTTTTGTAGTGCTACATCGAGCTGCTGCGTGGTAACAAATCCCATCTCAGCCATAGTTTGGCCTAAATACTTTTTTACTTTCATGAGTATGTCCCTTAAATGCTTGAATTAATACACATGGATCTGCAAAAAACAATGAAACATCGGATCAGATTTAAATCACAGGTCATATTTTGTGATATACTTAGCTTTAAAAAGCAAGCTATTATCATAATTTTTCTGAAAAACCGCTACAAAATTGACTTGGACTTCATATATCTGTTAGTTTGATCATATTTTAAAAGTGCTGGGCGATTTTATTAATATTCCTGTTATAGGGTGGAGAACATATTGAATAGATGCAAGATCACATTGCATGCAATCCTGCTGATTTCGTTCTGCCTGGGCATCGTTTATGGGTGCGGATCAAAACTGGCAAAAGAAAAGCGCAAGATACAAGATCCAAACCCTTCCGTGCGTTATCTGGCGACTGGAGCGCTGGCCGACATCAATGATACACAGGTGGTTGAGCCTTTGATTGCCGCACTGCAGGATAATGATCAAACTGTGATGAGCGGAGCCATGAAAGGGCTGGCCCAAATCGGCGACAAGCGGGCGATTCCCCCCCTGATTGCCGCACTCCGGACAGAGAACCCCCTTGTGCGGCATAAAGCAGCGGAGGCCTTGATAAAATTCGATCAATTAGCTGTTGAGCCCCTAATTGCCGCGCTAAACGACAACGATTCGAATTTCGTGCAGCAAGCAGTGGCAGTTCTTGGCAAAATCGGTGACAGGCGGGCAACCGAACCGCTGATGGGCTTGCTGAAGCACACATCAAGAGACAAGGTGCGCATGGCAGCCGCTGCTGCCTTGGGCCTGATTGGTGATCCCAAGGCGATTTCGCCGCACATTGCCGTTTTGAAAGATGAAAGTCAGTTTGTACAGTATCAAACAGCCGAAGCACAGTTGATTTACCGCCCCTATGTCATCGAGGAATTGATCGCAGTTCCCTTGTTAGGCTCACTGGAACAGGAAGCCGATACTGCCTTCGGCCTATTACGCGATCAACAATTAATTCCTTTGTTGATTACTGTTCTGAAGGATAAAAATCAGGTTGTACAGTATGAAGCGGCCAAGACTCTGTTTATTTACCGCCCCCATTCCATTGAACCCTTGATTGCAGCACTGCAAGACAACGATCCGGAGGTTGTCTGGAGAGCGGCTGCCGTGCTTGGCCGGATAAAAGATCAGCGGGCCGTAAAGCCGCTAAAAGTTTTACTGAACCATGAATCGGAAGTAGTGCGGCTGGAAACCGTCAAAGCGCTTGGCAAAATAAGCGGTAATTTGGCTGCCCAGGCTCTCATTTTAGGGCTCGATGATAATTCCAGAGCAATACGAAGATCAGCAGCAGCACAGCTTGTAGAAATCGGCCCTGCCGCCGTTGAGGCCTTGATTGCCAAACTAAATCAAAACGACGCGGACAAGGTGTGTCTGGCAGCAGGGTTTTTAGGCAGAATCAAAGATAAAAGAGCGGTCGAGCCTTTGATCGCTCTGACAAATGATCAACGTGCAGCGGTGCAGATGTCAGCGATGGCGGCACTGGGCCTGATCGGTGATGGGAGAGCCGTCCAACCTCTGATTTTGAAACTGACGGATAAAGACGCGGATTTGAAAGATTCGGCAACTAAAGCGCTGATAAAAATCGGTGCCGAGGCGGTTGATCCTTTGATCGCTGTGCTTGATAATGATGATCAGGATTTAAAAAACTCTGCCGCTGCAACACTTGAAAAAATCAGTGTTCCAGCTGTTTTGCCTTTGATCTCTATGCTCAATGCCGACAATCCGGATATACAAAATATGGCCGCTGAAGTATTAGTTAACATCGGAGCTGAGGCAGTCGAACCTCTGATTGTTTCCTGGGAGAACGAAGATTCGGATATAAAGAATGCGGCCGCAGAGGTATTGGTTAAAATTGGCGCTCCGGCGGTTGGATCCTTGGCTGTTAGGCTGCATCATGAATCGGTTTGGGTGCGCAATAAAGCAGCAACCCTTTTAGGTAAGATAGGCGATAAGCAGGCCATCCCTTCCCTGGTAGGGGCTTTGACGGATTGGAATGTTCGGCACAGTGCCGCCCTAGCTCTCGATCAATTACATTGGAAACCCAAAACCCCTGCTGACCGCATACATTATCAAGTAGCCCAAGGGCAGAAAGAGCTCTTGTCTAAAGAATGGGAGCTGACCCAACAAATCCTGCTTGATGATGTACTGTTGGGCGATGAAAGGTCAATCGAATATGGAGTTTATGCCTTTATGGAACTGGGTGGAGACGAGGGTATCCTGAAACTGATCGATATTTTGGAAAAAAGCGGAAACAGTATGATGGCCCAGGCCTACTTTGACTGCGGCCACCCCGGACTGATGGACGCTGCCAGAAGCTGGGCCGATGCTGATGGATATCGGCTCGAAACCGAATGTTCAAATTGCCCCTAACCCGCATCACCCACGAGAGACAATAAACATCCGGGCCGGAGGACCAAGCTTTTCAGAACTATTAGCCCCCGGATTTCTCCTGAGTAAAAAAGTCACGAATGCAACTACAGATGGCTAAGTAAAAAGGTTCATATACCCCCGCCAAACCACGGCGGGATAAAAAGGCGTAGTATTTTTTCAGGAACGAGGCTATACACGTAGTATGCCGAGTGTCTGAAAAAATACTACAACGCAGTAGATGGGACTTTTTACAACGCCATCAATTAATAAGGAGAAAACAATGGACAAAAAAGTAACCGTAATCGGGGCCGGGAATGTTGGGGCGACTGCTGCCCAGCGGTTGGCCGAAAAAGAGTTATGCGATGTTGTCTTGATTGACATTATTGAAGGTGTTCCCCAGGGCAAGGCCCTTGATCTTGCCGAGGCGGCGCCCATTGAAAAGCATGATGCCCGCCTTACGGGGGCAAACGAATATGACGCCTCCGAAGGCTCTGATATCGTCATTATCACCGCCGGTATCCCCAGGAAACCTGGAATGAGCCGTGACGACCTTCTTAAAACCAATGCCAACATCATGAAAGATGTAACCCAGCAAGTCGTACAGCGATCCCCTGAAGCCGTCCTTATTATTGTGAGCAATCCGCTGGATGCCATGTGCCATGTGGCCTATGAGGCCAGCGGTTTTCCGAAAAACAGGGTTATCGGCATGGCAGGAGTGCTCGATTCGGCCCGCTTCAGAGCCTTTATTGCCATGGAGCTTGATGTTTCGGTTGAAAATACCCATGCTTTTGTCCTTGGCGGCCATGGCGACACTATGGTTCCTTTACCACGCTACTCCACGGTAGCCGGGATACCGATTACCGAATTGATGCCCAAAGAACGAATCGATGCTTTGGTTGAAAGAACAGCAACCGGCGGAGCAGAGATCGTCAGCCTGTTGAAAACCGGAAGCGCCTATTATGCTCCGGCATCGGCTGCCGTGGAAATGGCCGAATCGATTTTAAAAGATAAAAAGAAGATCCTTCCCTGCGCGGTATATCTGGAAGGTGAGTATGGAATCAACGATCTTTTTATCGGGGTTCCCGTGAAATTAGGTGCCGGCGGCGTGGAGGAGATCATTCAGATATCACTTACCGCTGAAGAGCAGGCTGCACTTGATAAGTCCGCCGGTGCCGTTGAAGAGTTGGTCGAAGCATTAAAGAAGCTATAAGCTGAGGTAACTAGTGTCCATCCATAAATGGTCTTTTTGCTCTCCGAGGCGTAGGCTCGCCTCTAC
>JAQYVG010000117.1 GCA_030145595.1 Desulfobacterales bacterium
CAAAACTTTTAAGGCATAGATATTTTAAAGTATTTCACTCGAACCCTTGGATCCTTGGACCCTTGAATCCTTAGGATTACTCCAACTCTTTTGGAGATGATCCAAAAATCAAAAGGTCTTAGAGGCAAATAAAAAATACATTTAAAAGGTCGCAATGTCAAATAGTCAAAGAGTAGACGTTTCAAGCCTTTCCAATTATTGTTGGTTTGGATGTATTCAGCTTCAACTCCTTTTTTTTGGCAAATTGCTTTTAATAAGCTCAAGAATTTCATGCCCTATGCGCTGGTCGGGGTGTTTGGCGACCATTTGCTCGGCGATGCTTTGGGCTTTTTGTAATTCCCCCTTTTTCAAATAGTGATCCGCCAGGGCATAAAGATAATCCATGTTGTCCGTGTCCAGTTTTAGAGCTTTGAGCATGGCTGCTTCGGCATCAGCATATTGCTGGAGGTACTGTAAAAGCAACCCCAAATTATAGTGAACCCGGGCGTGCTCCGGCATGCCTTTTGAAGCCTTTTCCATGTAGACCGCCGCCTGGTCATATTTTTTCATTTCAGACAGCAAAAGCCCCAGTGAATAAGCTATTGTGTACATTTGTGGATGCTCTGCCGTTACTTCACGCAGCAGTACTTCGGCTTTATCATTTTCATCCCTTTGATTATAGAGCATCGCCAGGTTGACTTTGGCCGGATAGAACAAGTTGTCGATCTTGATAGCGGCACGGTAATTTTCAACGGCCTCATCCGGCCGGTTAAGGGTGGCGTAGAGATTGCCCAGGTTATAGCGGGCAAAGGCAAAGTCGGCCGAATATCCCATGGATGTTTCAAATTCTTTCAGGGCGGCCTGAAAAACCTTCTGCTGGTCTGCGTCCAGGTGCTTGGAAGGCTCCCCGGCCAACAGACGGGCGGCCTCCATGCGTACGGCCTTGACAGGATCGTAAAGCAGCGGTGCAATGAGTTTATCCAGCTTACTTTGATCAGAGGGATGGATACTTTCCAGCGCCGTACGACGGATCAGAGCCTCGTCATCCATCAAGGCCAGCTCCATGGCCCGGGCGCTGTCCTCTCCGGGATAATTGGTTAAAAGAGCCAGGGCCGTGGACTGCACAATCACAGGATAAAGAGGATCCACGGCCAAACGGATGAGCTCCTTGCGGGCAGCAGGCTGCCTTTTGCGACCGGCGTCGATGATGGTACCGTAGTGCCGGCGGCGGCCCGGTCCGTACCACTTGGCGATGGTCTCGTCAGACCATTTAGAAGTCTTATCGACGTGGCAGCGAAGGCAGGCATCCGGCGTACTTATCTTAACACTGAGGTCGGGGCGGGGAATCCGAAAGCTGTGATCCGGCCGGTAGTCTATCTTCATGTAGTTTCGGCCGGGCATGTGGCACTGAACGCACTCCGCGCCGGTGCCGACGCCGAAGAGGACCGCTCCTGCTGCTGATCGGATGGGTTCTCCCTTTTGACCTTTCTTCTTATGAAAATGATGCTCCCCGGTGTCGTACTCATTAGCCCGGTGGCACTGCAAACAGAGATCGTTCCCTTCTTTTAACAGTTTGACACTGTGAGCGTCGTGGCAGTCGTTGCAGCGCACATCACGATGATACATTTTGCTCTGGGTGAATGAGCCGTAAACATAGACCTCGTCCAGGATCTGTCCGTCTGCAAAATATATTTCTTCGGTGAGCAGGCGGGGCAGCAGGCTGTCCAGCAGGTCAGGTTCGGCATGGGTGTAATCGCCCAGCGCCGCACGCCGGGAATGACACGGTGCGCACAGTTCCACCAGTTCACGGGATTTGATACTGGAGGTTTTCACTGCCAGCGCATAGTTTTCCACCCGGGGTCGGGCCATGTCCGGCATCTGGGCCCATTCCATATGCCGGGAGCCCGGTCCGTGGCAGGCCTCGCAACCGACATCGATATCCGACCACGTGGTCTGATAGGTATCGGTTTTGAGGTCATAGTTCTTTTTCAGGTTGGTGGAATGACACTCGGCACACATGCCGTTCCAGTTCTGACCCGCATTGGTCCAGTACAGCCAGTCCTTGGGATCAAGAGGCTTTTTTGGATAAAGATGATACCATATTTTTCCCTTCGTATCCCAGGCGATTGGAAGACATTGAAGACGGCCCCCCGGAAAGGGAACCAGGTACTGCTGCAACGGATACCAGCCGAAAGTGTGGGTGATTTCAAACTCACCCATTTTGCCGCCCGGTCCCTGGGTATGGACAAAAAACTTGTCGTCTTTGCGATAAAAACGTGAAGTTATTCCGTGGATTTCAAAAACCACACCGTTAAAATCACCCAGAACGGTATGCTCATCGGCTACCTCCATGGCCCGGTCGTGGTGGGAGTTTTGCCACTTGTCGTAGGCTTTTTTGTGGCAATCCATGCATTTTTGACTGCCCACAAATGCCGCCGCCGGTTCGCCGGTCATTGGGTATTGACCCGTTAGGCTGCGCTCCATCTTCAGATAATAGACCGGAATGGACAGAGTGATAACAATGGTTGCAATAAATCCGGTTAGTTTCCAACTTTTCATAGCATTATTTTGACAGGATTACAGGATAAACTGGATAAAATAAAAAATTCATTCAGTTACGCTATAGCCTTGACCTTACGTTTGACTTCAACTTTTCTTTCACCAAAATTTAAAAGTAAACCTATGGGTTTGTCAGAATCGACAAGATAATTTCTTCTGTTAATGCTCTGTATTCCATATTGCCTCGTCCAGGCTGTGATTAGTGTTTCCGATTAACAAATCTTAAATCATGTTTATCCTGTTATCCTGTCAATTCTCTTTTTAGGGTAAGTTACATGTTCTGCGCGAAATTCAGTGCGTTTGATCCGCCTGCCGGTCTCCACCTTAACGATGTTGTTTTCAATAAAAACATGATAGATATCAAGTGCCCGGGGCGCCGGCGGGCTGATCACCTCTCCTCGAATGTCAAATGCAGACGAGTGACAGGGGCATATAAACTTTTTTTCCCCGGACACCCAGGGAACCGTGCAGCCAAGATGGGTGCATTTGCGGGACAGGGCCAAAAACCCGCCGTCTTCAAGTCGGGCAAGGTAAAATCTGCCTCTGACAAAAGCCGTTACGGAATCGAGCGGGATTTTCTCCACCGGGCCGGCTTCGATAATGGTGCCGAAATCACCGGCTTTTGCCTTTGTTTTGCGGGGCCGGAGAAAAGCGGTCACTATCCCGATGAATTCGATGACGGCAACAATTCCCAGCCCGATCCACAGTTTGTTGAGGAAACTGCGACGAGAAGATCCTTCCCCAGGATGATCATTACAATGTTGTTTTTGCGGTTTTGGCATTATTAATTATACCAGTACCCTTTTCAGTAATCAGTGATCAGTAATCAGTGATCAGTAATCAGTGATCAGTGATCAGTGATCAGTAATCAGTGATCAGTGATCAGTAATCAGTGATCAGTGATCAGTTGCTTTTCCACAAAACTGTTCAGCTTTTTTTATCATGGAATTCAGCATGCGCCCAATTTCTGAACATTTACTGATAATTTGTAATGCTTGAGCATGAATCACATAATTGCAGTCTTCTGCGACTTCGATCCAGTGTTGTGTTTCTAGCTGTTCTGCGTCAGCATCTGTCAGCTTGCTAATAAAATGTTTTTCATATCGCCGTTTACCCCATGCTTCCGCAATCTGAGCGCCAATTGAACGAGATGATCTTCTAACCTGATCGGTTAAGGAATACATCTCTTCTTTCGGGAATGATTTTGTAACTTGAAAGACTTCCTTTGCAACACCTCTTGCTTTCTGGTAAACGACCAAATCTTTGAAGCTTTCTGCATGTTTCAATGTAGCAATCTCTCCTATCGCTGCGTATGTTATACTGATTACTGATAACTGTTCACTGATAACTGTTTTCTGATCAAAGCGGCCACATCAATCTCATTCCGGCTCCTCTGAACCATATCCCGGTCACCGTCAGTATTAGAAATGCAGTCAAAAAAAGAACAAAGATCGCCTGGATGGCTTCGTTATTGGTAAGGGAATAGCGGCGTTTTATCATGATATAAAATCCTGCAATTGCGGCCAAAACAAGTGCAAACGGGATCAGGCCGTTGCTGATGGAAGCCGGGACGCCGTGCATCCAGGCGGCAAAATCAATGATGTATTCATCCGCCAGAATCCCCAAAGGCGTTGCTATTGTAGCCGCGAGTGCAGCAATCAGGGCTGTCCTGCGTCCCTTGAAAGAGGTAAACCATACCCCCGCCGTATGGGCCTGATAATCGATATAGGGCAGGCTGAGCAAGGCGACTATTATCAGAACCGGAATAATCAAAAACGCAAAAAGCGGGTGAAAATGCATCAGCATCTCCTGAATGCCAACGAAGTACCATGGCGCTTTGGTGGGATTGGGGCTCAGTCCGGGATTGGCCTGGCTTTCCAAAGGCGCGTTAAAAAGCATCGAGAATACCAGGATGAATGCGAATAAAACCAGGGCTACCACCACTTCGCGCAGGATCAGATTTGGCATGGTCTCGACAGACTCGCCTCGAATTTCAGCATCTTCTTCCGGTGTACGAGGAATGACGAGGCCGCCGGCCTTGCGTACGCGCCAGAAGTGAAAGGGCATCAGGATAATGAGAAGGGCCGGCAGCAAGGCCGTGTGAACAGCATAGAAATTGGAGAGGGTGGCTGGTCCGACCTCGGGTCCGCCCCGCAATAAATTTTGAAGCCATGGTCCTGCTGCGGGTACGTATTCCAGCATGCCGGTGCAGATGGTAACCGCCCAGAAGGCGAGTTGATCCCGAGGCATGAGATACCCGGTCAAATTCGAGCAGAGAACGACAAAAAAGAGCCCCAAACCGATGATCCAGTTGAACTGGCGTGGTGAGTGGAAAGCATTTGTAAAAAAAACCCGCAGAAAATGCAAAAAAGCAACGATGATAAGCCCATTGCCGCTCCAGTGGTGGATGTTTCGGATCAATTGTCCGAAAAGAACATGGCGTTGGAGGTAAAGGATGGATTCATAGGCTTTGCCTGGAAGCGGCTCATAAACGAATTTGAGCAGCACTCCCGTCCCGAACAACATTGATACCAGCACGACGGACATGCCGCCAAGACCCCATGTGAGCGTGAATCGGAGCGTGCGTTCCGGAACCCTGCGAGGCCGGAAGTGTAGGATTAAAGTGTTAAAAAACCTTCGATAGCCTTGGCGATCGATCACCGGCCGTAGCTTACCAGGAAAAATGGAGTGGCCAATGCGCTGAAAAAGGGTTAATTTTTCCGGGATAACCTCGTGTTGCGGCATCTTTCAATCTTTCCAAGCTGATTTCACCGCATCTGCAGTGTTGCAGGGCATTTGCGGTAGTACACTACAGGTGCATGCCCTGCGCCTTGCATCTGCGGCAAACTCAGCGCTTGCAAAATTCAGTTATTAATCTGTCTTCCGGTTGCAGTTCTTCATGGCAACCATGGCCCCGCTCTCGGCATCGATTTGAAGTGTTTTGTAGGCACGTATATATTTTTTGGATCCGATCGATTCCATAATGTTTACAGACGGTGTCTGGCGGTAGAACCCCAATGTAACCATCCAGATGGTTTTGTCCTCTGACAGTTCTACTTCTTCCAGCAGAATGTCTTCAAATTTCCTGGTATCATAGAGTTCTTTGAAGAAATCGTATGCGATTTTGACCGCAGTCTTCACTTCAATCATGATGCTATCTCCTGTCGTTCATTTGAATTCATCCCGCGCTGCCCTGCTACGGCATGATCTCCGCATAGCTCCGACAATCAGCGGGGAATTCAAATTTGACGGGTTCGTAAAAAGTCACGAATTCAACTATAGATGGGACTTTTTACAACGCCACCAAATTTAAAATATTGTTGACAAAATAGCAAGTTCATTTAAATTGAAGCTTTCTACAGCCCAGAGGGCTGTAGCAACGCACTTTCGCAAGCAAGGATACGCATTAAATGACCCCTGAAGAAGAACGGGAAATAGCCCTGTGGGGCCAAAAACTCAAAAACGATATCCGTATGGAGCTTACCATAACCAAGGATAAGCGCAGCAGAGCGTTTCAAAATTTCTGCGACAATTTAAGTCGCATTGCTCCTAAAATCAGTACGAAAACGGAAAAAGAAGATGAAGCTGAACTGCCTGTAATCCGTATCGGCAATGTTCGCTATCAGGCCATTCCAACAGACAAGGAGCTGGAGCCTTTTCTGAGTGCACTGGCCGGCAACGAAAGCCAGGACCGGCAATGGCCGGCATCGCTCCGGGAGTTAGTCGGTCGTATTGAGATACCTGCGCGGCTGAAAATCTATATTACACCTCACTGTCCTTTTTGTCCGGCGGCGGTAAAGCAGCTTCTATCCTTGGCTGCGGCTAATGAAGGCATAAAACTTACTATAATTGACGGCGCTCTGTTTCCGGAAGCTGCGAAATCAGACAATATCCAATCGGCACCTACAGTTCTGCTGGATGATCTGTATCGCTGGACCGGAGCAATTCAACTTGCAGAAATCGCCGACATGATATTAAACCGTGATCCTTCACGGCTCAGTGCTTCATCATTAAAAGATATGTTCGAGGAAGGCAACGCTGCTGGTGTGGCTGCACTGATGACGGATAGTGGTAAAATCTTTCCGGCCTTTCTGGAACTTTTAGTTCACGAAAAATGGCCGGTCCGCCTGGGTGCCATGGTGGTTTTTGAAACCATCGCTGAGAAGAACAGCAAACTTATAGCCCAGGCCCTCCCTTTTTTGTGGGAGCGTTTTGCCCAAGTGGAAGATACGGTTAAAGGGGATGTCCTCTACCTATTTGGAGTATCCGGTGACGAGAGCTTAATCCCGAAACTCGAAACAGTTTTAAGCGGTCCTTATCCTGTTGAAGTTAAAGAGGCCGCAGCAGAAGCGCTGGAGGAGGTTAAACGCAGTTTTCAATACTAGTTTCCATCCATAAATGGCTATTTTTCCGATGAGCGGCGTTCTCCGCGGGTTTCCGCCCTCGACGTACTAAAGTACGCCTCCCCGCAACAGCGGGACAAGCGGGCGAAAACCCTTGTGCGGCCTTGCTCATCGAAAAAATCCCTCATTTATGAATTGGAAACTGTAATGTCTGTATTGTTAAGATGCTTTAAGTTTTAGGTGTTAAGCGACTATCTTTTACCTTTTTAACAGAGACTTAAAACTTAAATCCTAAAACTTAAAACGCTCATAAAAAGTCGTTTTTTGACTTTTAAGAGGCTGTTGACTATGCCGTATCGACTTGAAATAACATTAAAACCCGAATTGTTTGACGCCGAGGGCGAGGGCGTGCGCCAAAAGGCCAAAAACTACTTTGGGATCGAACTTGATCGCGTTCGCACCATTTATGTGGTTACCATTGACGCCGATCTGACGACCGACCGGCTGCAAACCATACAATCGGAAATATTTACCAATCCCGTAACCCAGATCTCTTCTTACAGCCCTCTGGATGTTGAATTCGATTGGACCATCTGGGTGGGTTACCGGCCCGGAGTAAGGGACAACCCCGGCAGCACGGCTATGGAAGCGGTTGCAGATATTCTGGGGCCGGCCTTGGGCTCCAAAGGAGCAATTTACACCTCCAAGCGTTATTGTTTAAAAGGCAAAAGTGTAACCATGGAAGACGCCGACAAGATTGCCGGTGAGCTTTTGGCCAATGACATCATCCAGCAATGGAAAATTTATGCACCCGCAGCGTGGGACCCTGATGCAGGCATCGGTATTATCATACCCAAAGTGGTTCTCGATCACACACCCACGGTGACGACCATTCCGGTGGATAACGACGCATCTCTTGCAGCCGTCAGCAATGAGCGCGGCCTGGCGTTGAATCCGGCTGACATTCCGACCATCAGGGCCTATTTTCTGGACAAGGACGTGCAGGCTCAACGGGAAGCCGCGGGCCTGTCTGATCCCACCGATATTGAACTGGAATATATTTCCCAGGCCCGCAGTGATCATTGCAATCACAATACATTTCAAGGATTGTTCCGCTACCGGGATCTGGCCACGGGTGCGAGCGACATGGTCGACAATCTTTTTAAAACCTGTATCGAAGCCCCGACCTTGGCGCTGAAGAAAAAGAAACCCTGGGTTGTGTCGGTTTTGTGGGACAATGCCGGCGTCGGGAAATTTAACGACGATCACTGCTATGTTATTACCGGAGAAACCCACAACTCCCCATCCAACATGGAAGCTTACGGCGGAGCTATAACCGGGATAGTGGGGGTTTACCGCGATCCTTTGGGTACCGGTAAAGGTTCGAAACTGGTAATGGGCGGTTATGGATACTGTGTAGGGCCCAGGGACTATGCCGGCGACCTTGCGCCGCGCCTCCATCCCCGGCGCCTTTTGGACGGCATTATCGAAGGGGTCAGAGACGGCGGCAACAAAAGCGGAATTCCCACAACGTTCGGCCAGGTTCTTTTTCACCCGGGGTATATGGGGAAATGCCTGGTGTTTGTTACGGCCGTGGGCATCATGCCGGCCATAATCGACGGCCAGCCGTCATATCAAAAGCGCACAGCGCCCGGAGAGCTGGTCATCATGAGCGGCGGGCGGGTCGGTAAAGACGGAATCCACGGTGTGACCGCTTCGTCGGAGACCTTTTCTGCGCATACGCCGGCCGGGCATGTGCAGATCGGCGATCCCTATACCCAGAAAAAAATGCACGATTTTCTGTTAGAGGCCCGGGATGCAGGGCTGATAAGGTTTATAACCGACAACGGCGGCGGGGGGCTTTCTTCTTCGGTGGGCGAATCGGCGAGATTTTCAGGTGGGTGCGAGATTCAATTAGAGAAGGTCCCCTTAAAATATGAAGGGCTGGATCAGTGGGAGATATGGGTTTCGGAATCCCAGGAGCGCATGACCGTGGCGGTGCTCCCCGAGGATATTGACCGCTTTTTAGAGCTTTCCAGACTGCATGCCGTCGAAAGTACGGTTATCGGAGAGTATACGGATTCGGGTAAACTGCATATAACTTACAATGGTGAGACTTGCGCCCATATCGACATCGATCTTTTGACTTCAGGTTTTCCCCAGTGGGAGTTTGATGCTCACTGGCTTCCGCCTGAGATGCGAGGCCTGTATGAACCTGTGCTGCAGGCGCCGCCGGATTACAGCAAGTTGCTTTTAGATCTTTTGTCGCGTCCCAATATCTGCTCCACCGAATGGATTAGCCGGCAGTACGACCATGAGGTGCAGGGCACAAGTGTTATTAAACCGCTGGTGGGCGCCGAACGGGACGTAAACAGTGATGCAGCGGTAGTACGTCCGGTATTAGAATCTGAAAAGGGACTGGCCTTTGCCCAGGCGCTGCTTCCGGCCTTTTCTGCCATCGATGCCTATCACATGACGAGCTGTACCATCGATGAAGCGCTGCGCAGGCTTATTGCCGTTGGCGGGGATCCGGAGCATATTGGCGGTGTCGA
Source organism: Desulfobacterales bacterium (assembly GCA_030145595.1). Lineage (GTDB taxonomy): Bacteria > Desulfobacterota > Desulfobacteria > Desulfobacterales > UBA11574 > Desulfatibia_A. The sequence continues at coordinate 9,434 of JAQYVG010000117.1, forward strand.
TAATTTTTGCTGGCCGAGTGTACAGTACCATCCGCAAAACAACCCTGACGGCAGATTCAAGGCCGCTCAATTGGTGCGCGCCTGCCGGGCGCTGCGTGATATTTGCCTGGCGTATGAGATACCTCTGCTTTCGGGCAAAGACAGCATGTACGTTGACGGCCACCTACCGGGACGTTACGGAGAAACCCACAAGGTGTCGGCGTTAGAGACCCTTCAATTTTCGACCACGGGAGTTATCGAGGATGTCAACAAATGCGTGACCATGGAGAGCAAAATGCCCGGGGATCTGGTGTATATTCTGGGTATCACCCGCGATGAATTAGGCGGGTCCGAATATTACGAGCATTTGGGCTATGTGGGGCTTAATGTTCCCCGGGTTCCGGCAGATGAATTTGCTCCTTTGTACCGGGCCCTTAGCCATGCCATAAAAAAAGAACTGGTCGCTTCTGCCCACGGGATCTATCGGGGCGGACTGGGCGTGCACTTGGCCATGGCTGCCATGGGCGGCAACCTCGGTATGCATGTTGATTTGGGTCTTGTACCGGTGGAACAGGTTGAACGTAATGACGTGGTCCTTTTTTCGGAATCAGCCGGGCGTTTTATCGTGACTGTCGATCCCCAAAACAAAGCAAGCTTCGAGAAGATTTTCAAAGATCTGATTTGTACCTGTGTCGGCAGCGTAACTGCAGAAACCGATGTTACCATTAAAGGACTTGAGGGCGGCACCCTGATTGACGTTGCGGTTAATGACCTTAAAGCCGCATGGAAAAAGCCCTTCGGAGATCTGGTGTAGCAGGGTTGCGGGTTACGGGTTGCGGGTTGCGAGTTGCGGGTTACGAGTTGCGGGTTACGAGTTGCGGGTTACGAGTTGCGGGTT
>JAQYVG010000118.1 GCA_030145595.1 Desulfobacterales bacterium
GAAAATGGATATTCACTAATGGATGAATAGAATTTTATAATTTAAGGATGTCCCGGAAGACCTCCCTTTCAGGGGCAAACCAAGGCCTGGTCCTCTGGTACAGGATTCTTTACTTTTTTTCCTTCTTCATTCCGGATATTTCTTTAAGGATTTTTTCCAGATTTTTCAGTTCCCTCCCGTAACCGGTCCAATCGCCATGACGCAGATATGCATTGGCTTTATTATAGTGGTCCAGCGCCGTCGCGCCGAGCGTGGATAACCCTTCACCCTTTCTTTGAGGAATAACCAGGGAAGCCGGCTGTTTCGGGGTTATTTCAACGTCCAGGATACTGCTCAAGGCCTTGTCAAGGTTTTCCCTCATAATCAGGCGATTGCCAAAAGCGACGATGACTCTTTTGAGTTCCGGCAGAGAAGCGGCTCTGGCCTCTTGCTGCTGGGGACGCTCGCGCGCGCCTGCTCGCTGGGACTTGGCTCCACGGCCGGGCTTAAGGGTACCGGTTGGGGACCTTTGGCTTTCTTCCTGGATGGCTTCCAGATATACCGGCTCCACATAGATAAAGGTATCACCGACCGGAATAGCCAATAGATTGCCCCGGATGACTCGGGAACCTCTCTGCCCCCACAGGCTCAATTCCCGGGAAATTTCCGTTTGCTGATCCACCCTGGCTTCAATCTGCATCGGTCCATAGACCAGTTTTTCCTTGGGCAGCTTGTAGACCATCAGGTTGCCGTAATTGGGCAGGTCACATCGGGCCGCCAGCCAGCCGATCATATTATCTTTCTTGGAAGGGGTGAAAGGGGTCATCAGGAAAAATTCTTCCTTTTGCTCATCGGGCAGCTTGATAATGATGTAGTAAGGCTCCATTTTCTGACGGCTCTCGCCATAGACCTCATCCGGAATTTGCCAAAGGTCTTCCTGGTTGTAGAAGACCTGGACATCTTGCATGTGATATTTCGTGTAAGTCTCCATTTGGATTTCAAAGAGATCCTTGGGGTAGCGGATATGCTCTTTCAGCTCCGCGGGCATTTCCTTGAAAGGCTTAAACAGATCCGGGAAGATCCGCGCATAGGTTTTAACGATGGGATCTTTTTCATCAATCATGTAGAAAACCACATCCCCGTTATATGCATCGATGGTGACCTTGACGGAATTGCGGATGTAGTTAAGCCGTCTTTTTTTAAAAGTGCCTTGAGACCGGCGCGAATAAGGATACATGGCAGAGGTTGTGTAGGCGTCTTGAATCCAGTAGAGCTTTCCACCGGAAACAACCAAATAGGGATCATTGTCATAATCGAGAAAGGGGGCAATCGCATTCGTCCGCCAGTTAATCTGCCGGTTAAACATGATGCGGCTCTCCGGACTTAAATAGGTGGTAAACAGTATCTGGGGATCCAAAAACTCAATGGCAAACAAAAGCCTTCTGAAAAAAGATTTGATATGGATACCGCCCTTGCCCTGGTAGGTGTTATAAACATTTTTGTCCCCCTTGGGATAATCAAATTCCTGGGCGTTGGTCTTTACCATCACATACGCATCCGTTTTTTCGCCATAATAGATCTCGGGGCGCACGACCCTCAGGTCCGGTTCAAAGGAAGGCGGCAGGTCTTTGATAAAGAGGCGGGGCAGCCCCTCGCTGGTCACTTCATTGACCGGGCTTGCGGCCAGTCCGTAGCCATGGGTATAGATGAGGTGTCTGTTGACCCAGGTATTGGCCTGGGGAGGCAGCTTGTTCACCACCAGCTCCCGGGCGGCCAGCATAATCTGGCGATACTGGTTGTTGAGGAGATACCGATCGACATCGACATTGTTAAAATCGTAATACAGCCGTATGGCCTGAATCTGCCGGTAGGTTTGAAGTAGCGGGCGCTCATCCCAGATCCGGATATTTTGGATCGTTACGTCATGCTGCTTGAGATCCTGGGCACTGAGCTGGTCGTTCACTTCAAAATTGACTTCTTTGATTTTATTCAGGTTGTAAGCCTTGCGGGTATAATCGATATTGTAGGCGATGTAAGGAGATTCTTTGGCCAGTTCATTCGGTTTGACGATAACTTTTTGGACCAGGATAGGGAGTCCCGTTCCCAGCACCAACACGACGCCTATCCAGATTCCCGCACTAATTAAGATTAATTTTGCCCTAAGTTTAAAAGCGTTGATAAAAAGGACGACGGCAAATCCTATCGAGACAAAAACGATTACCTTATAGGCCAGAAGCTTGATGTGAACATCGGTATAGCTGGCGCCGAAAGCCGGTCCCTGGGTGGAATATAAAAGCCCGAACATTTTCAGACGATAGGCCCAGGCCAGTAGCAGCACAACGATTCCACCCAGAAAAACAAGATGCTTTTTAACGTTTTCCGCAAGGGTAAATTTAGGCAAAACAGGTGGGGCACCCGGAGCCTGATTGAAGACACCCTCTATTTGCAGGGCACCGTTTTTCAGATACCAGCCCATCGTGGCCAGTGCGGCCAGAACAATAAGAATCAGCAACCCGTTTTGCACAAAAATGTAAAAAGGCAGCGAGAACAAGTAAAAACCGATGTCCTGTTTAAAAACAGGGTCGGTGGTGCCAAAAGGCTGTTGATACAGATAGCGCAGGAGCAAATCCCATTGAGCGGAGCCTTTTGAAGCAATATAAAAGGTGAGAAACAGAATAAAAGCGGTCACCAGGGTTGTTAACGTTGCAGTGGAAAGGCCAAATTGGGAAACATAATCGTCGGCAACTTTAAAAGCCCCCCCTGCCCCGATGCGCGGGTTTAAACGATTGGCGGCGTAAATGTTCATACCGATAATCAGGACCAAAGGCAGCCAGACCATCAATCCAAACCCGAATTTGCTCAACAGCATGGTCCAGAAAACAGGCGAAAAGCCTAAATTTTCAAACCACAACAAGTCCGGATAAATTGAAATCCCTATCCACAGCAAAAGAACACCAACAAATCCGATACCGATAACAATTAATTTTTTATTCATAACACCCCTTAAAATAATATGTTAAGAGCGCCTCCAATATCCCCACTATTTTCCCGGTTAAAGAATCCGCCATTGCAAAAGATGATACGCTCGAGCGCCGGCCTAAATTCTGTCAAGAATGAAGATCCGACCCCTATGTTTTTCAAATGCCACCTCCCTCTATTTCGTATATAAGCAAAGGGGGGAAAGCTTGACACCCTTTCCCTTATAGCTTGAGGTAGATGAAAACATACTCCCCATCATTTATGTCGATCGTTAAATTTCCTCCTCTGGCCTCGGCAAAGATAATCCACGGCGGCTTATGCGTGTACCCGCACTCAAATTTAGGATAAAATTCCCCGGTTTTTCCACAGTGCCAGGACAACAGCATAGCATCCTTATTCAATTGTCTGGCTTTAGCTTTTGCCAGGTCTTTTGCTCTTGCAATATCTAAATCCGGATCTTCTATCTGTAATTTGATATGATCCACAGGGAATTTATCGGACTTTGAATGTATCTGCATCATTTTTTTTAACCCTAATTGAGCGAAAGTCGAGGATGGCCCGGATCCAAGGCGTCCAAAGGTGCGTTGCAAATTTGAACTGCATATCTTTTAAATCATTTTTTGCTAATTCGCCGGAGTTCAAGCGTTATCCCCTTGGGATCAGGACAATGAATCAAGCTCTTTTTTATGTGAACGAATTAATCTTAGCACTTCATCCTTGCTCATGAGTTACCTCCGATGGCACTTCGTAACGTTATCTTTCCTCCTTTTAAATATATAAACGCAACCCAATAGTCCAGAATTATCTCATTTAGTTATCCAAATTGAACGAAAGCCAGGAATGCTCCAGATCCCGCTGATTCCAAATGATCGACTATGTCCCTGAAGTTTCCCACATGACCGCTAACCACACAGTCTCAATGTCCGGATCAGTCCATTCAACCCGGTGTTTAAGGTGGGCCGGGATATTTATATAATCACCGGGTTCTAACTCAATGATATTGTCGTTCCCTTCAAACAATAATCCGGCACGGCTGGAGATTTGGGGTCGGGCCACGCTAAGTGTCTGAAAAATTGTAAAAAGAGCTTTAAAAACAGCCGTTTTTTGGTCTTAAACATACCATTTTGGGTGCAAAATTGCGGGTTTAGGGTCTATTTCGAACCTCTTTTACTGTTATTATAGTCGGTTGCCATGGACCGACCCCAAAGGCTTGAATGTTTTAATCCCCAAGCCCGTTTTGATTGCAAAGCATCTTTTCAAGCTTGAAGCCCCACCACTTATATTTTCCCCATTTTCTGTAATGCCTGTTGATAAAAGATTTCGGTTTTCTCACTCGATGATTTCTTTTTAAATATGAAACGACAACTGTGTCGATTGGAATTTCGTTGTAGTGGCCGGCCAAAATCAATAAGTGAGCGGTGGCGTAATCAGCAAAGCCTTTTAGTCCGCGCACCATTTTATCAGCAGCTTTGTAATCAAAGCCGTTCGATTCAACTTGACTTAATAGCGGATCTTTTGCAAATCGCTCTGCAAGGAGTTTTAGGTAACCGGCCCTATATCCGACAGGTATCAATTCTTTAAGCTGCTTTGCCGTGTACTGGTTAATCTTTTCAGGCTGTGGGAATGGGAAGTCTCCGGAAGGTGCTGGCTTTGCAAATTTATCTGAACATACTGAACTGCAAATTTTCTTAGTAAGAGACCAGGAACAGTTCGTTGTAAATAATGTCTTTGCAGCATCTTCCCATAGCGATGGGGCTCGCAGTAACCTGCCCGCACCATGCTTAATTAACTCAGCGTATTTTGACTCTAATTTTTTGGCTATGTCCAAAAGTTCCAAAGTCTCAATATCCAGCCCTAGGCTTCTTATGATAGCTGCTTTGGCCTTGCTTTTTTGGAAACGAACAAGCTTTTGGTGAGAAGTTATGGTGGCGTTGATGGTTTTTTCTGATTGTTTAGCTTCTATGTCGGTGGGCAGGTCTTCAACCAGGGCTGAGAATCGGAGGGTCTCTTTTTTATAGTCCCATAAAAAAGGGGATAGGTTTTTCCAACCATGAGCGTGACATGTTGTGTATAGATCATAGAACTCCGGGGTCTCAAAAGTAAGGGTTGTTTTAGCCATCGACTGCTCCCCATCGTATCATTTTGCTTCGTTGAATTTCCCCCGCAACTCACGGGGTCATTTCATAAGTATCTTTCAGGACATAAACGTAATTCTGCCATACGTTTTCAAAGCGTTCCGGGTTGACAAAAGGTTTCCTTATCATCTTCAAGCACAAATCCATCTGCTGCGGAGTGCTGCTTGTTTTGGAATAGAGCTGGAGTGCGAACTTTGAAAAATCCCTGACCATGAAATCAAAGATCTGGTCAATTATATGGTCTTTGATATTTTCCATCTTTGATTTTTCGATAATTAATTGCCCATAGGCGACTATTGTAAAAAGCTCACCGACAGATAAAAGAAAGTCCATGTTTTGACCCTGGTCTTCGTTGGGTGTTGCCGTCAGGAAGAATTCTTTTAAGACTTCGATCTGTTCCTTGAATATGTTGATATTGGGAAGGTCAACACTGCTGTATGCGATGCCGGAATCATGGAACCGAATTTTTCCAAGCCCCTTGGTCGGTCCCTGGTTGAAAAGGAAGTCGTCGTTTTTGGGATCATTCCGGTTTGGCATTTCCGGGAATTCGTCGGGGTTAAAAAAGTAGTTTGCAATAAATTTGATGATCAGAGCCATGTTTACATGGACAGTTCCTTCAAGTTTTGGCAGCCCTCGAATGTCTCTGGCGGCTGCCTCGAAATACATATCCTTTTCAAAACCCTTAGCTGCAATCACATCCCACAGCAGGTTGATTACTTCTTCTCCCTGGGTTGTCACTTTCATTTTTACTATCGAGTTGTAAAGAAGATACCGCCGATCCTCTGCAGAGGCAGAGCGCATGTAATCAAGGGCGCGCAAAGAAAACAGCCTCATGGCAGCAAGACGGGTGTAGGCATCGATAAACAATTGCCGGATATGCGGGAAGTCTGTAACATATTTGCCGAACAGATTCCGGTGGGAGGCGTGAGTGATGGCTTCGTAAAATGCGTGAGTACAGATTCCTATGCTTGCCCAGCCAAGGTTAAATTTTCCGACATTGACCGTATTAAGTGCACAGTCCCATGCATCACGGCCTGCAGAAAGGACCTCTGCCTGGGTGATGGGGTAGGAATGCAAGGCAAATTCGGCAACAAAGTTCTGGGAATTGCACACATTTTTTACGCACTCGTAATTCTCGTGTTTTGAATCAACTGCAAAAAAGACAAAATCATTGGTTTCTGAATTTTTACCGAACGTTGAAACAAGTGCTGCCTCGTTGGCATTTCCGATATAGTATTTACCGCCGTCTGCAACATACTTCCCATCACCCAGTGGGGTCAGCGCCATTCCGCTGGAATAAAGGTCTGCGCCATGCGCTTTCTCGGAAAGGCCGAATGCAAAGATGCCGCCCTCCATAAGTAATTTTGCTGTATTTTTCTTTACTTTTTCATTTGGGCTCATCCAGATTGGACCAAGGCCCAGAATCGTTACCTGCCAGGTGTACCAGTAGGGCAGGCCGTAAAAACCGAGGATCTCGTTAAAATCACAGTTGCGGGCAGTGTCCCAGCGGATATCCGGGTTGTCGTTGCCGTATTCAGAAGGGGTGAGTAGCGTTGCGAAAATCATATTCTCTTTTACAAAATTCAGGAAGTCTTCGTACCATACACATTTGTGATCGTCTTCCTTGAGTTTTGCCTTCCCCTTGTTTTCAAAAAACTCAACAGTTTTAAGCATGATTTCTTTTGATCGTTTGTCGAGATGTTCGAATTTTTCATTTTTCGGATTAAAAAGCATAAAATAATAATTCCTTTACAATTCGGGTACACCTGAAGGGATAAGACAAATAATCACTGATCAGGGTTTGACCCCGATCCTTTGCTATCTCTTACCGGTATAGAATCCAGGCTCTGAAAAAAGGATTAACAAACCGATACTTGCCGCTGCTTTCAAATAAAATATTCAGTTGCAAAAGGCGGTTGACTGCCCTGCGAACAGTGGATGGATTGGTAAAGCCTGATGGCTTCATAAATGCAACCGAGAAAACTTGTTTTCCGCCTTCTTTTGCTACGGCAGTGAGGACTTTAAGCTGAATATTTGTCAATAGATTGATATAATTTTCGTAAGACTTTTGTTCCCTGGAAAATATCAATTGCATAGCGCTTTTAAATTTATCAACACTTATCATCTCTTTTTCTGCGGTTATTTCCCAGATAGCCCCGCAAAGTTGCTGTATATCGCCGGGGATGTTCTCAGCAATTTGAAATGCCTTTGACAAAACCTCATCATCAACCTCACGGTCTCCTTGAGAAAACTTGCTTTTCAGAAATTTTGAAAATTCTTTATGCGGCAAGCTGTCTACCGTCAAAGTAATTGCTGATTTAAAAAAAGGGGAATCATGCTTTGTGAATATTTCTTCCATTTTATGTCTTATGCTGCCTACAAATATGAAAGAGATTTCACCTTGAAATTGGATTTCTCCCCTCAAAAGTGCAAGGGCTTCGTGCGCATTTGCCAGGTTCAAAATATCCTGAAACTCATCAAAGACCACCACAAGTTTTTGTTTTTTGCCAAGTGAACCAATCAAATTAAAAACTTCAGGGATTGAATCGGCTTCCAGTTCAATAGATCTGTCAAATGAAACTGTCGGTAAAGAGGTTATGGGGTCAACTGAAATTGAAGGTCTGAGATGGGCCAGAGTTTTGAATATTTTTTCGAACCAATCCGTTTTTTGCTCCTGAACAATAATTGCCTTCAAAATTCTGCGGCACATCCCATCTACTGATTTGATCCCCAACAGGTCAACATACAGCAACCGTAAGGTTTTGCGTTGATTAACCGCCTCATAGACAGTGGATGTTTTGCCGACCCGTCTTTCCCCAAGAACTACAACTCGTTGCGATGAAATTATATGGTTACCGATCTGTTTCAATAAAGCTTTTCTTCCACAGAAATCTTTGCCTGAAACGACCATCCCGTATTTAAAAGGATTCATAATTCCTACCCTTTATGCATTTAGCTGAACTGTATTATACATAGTTGTATAATACATAACAGCATAACATTGTCAACCAGAATTTGAACACAAGTCGGTTTGTGGAGTGCATAGAAGGAGGTAAATACGGAGCATACTTAACCCGGATATTTCATGGAATATTCGGTCTAACGTCCCCGAACGATAGATTGCCACCAGTGGCAACCAAGCAGATATTGAAGCGCTTACTGTTGGAATTTAAGGCGTGGATAGGGGTATGCCATGCTGGTTTTGGCTCCCAGCGGCATAATGCTGTTCCAGTAGCCATTAGCTCGGATATTTCACGCCCCTGAGGTGTTCATTTGCAAGGCATTTAGGGCGCAGCCGTAGTCCTATACTGCAAGTCCTTAATAACGCGGCAAATGGGTGCCTAAGGGAGCGCCCGGAGGGTGAAACCTTTTCAGCTTTTGGGTATTTCTGTATGGGATACAATTTGTCTTCTCCTAATTTATTATATTTTATGTCCAAAGTCTATGAAGTCATTTACTTTTTAATTGTTGATGAAAAGATTTCATGAGGAATTCGAGTTGAAAGTCTCGACGAGTTCAAAAGAAGGTTCAATAAAGTTCTCTGTAATTGCCCCCTGGGCGATCAGGTCCATAATAGACAGCAACAGAAAAGGTTTGTGAGGTGCTTTATGGGTGGTGAGTGCAGACCAGCGTTTACGGTTTTTATCTGTCCGCAGGCGCGAAAAGCTTTTGAGGTATTGAACAAGAGGCATTCAATCTCCCGGCTCTTACAATGCTTGCTGTGTTTTTTATTTCTTTAATCAAGGATCAAGGTTTGCCCCCACTCCCTTTTTATTTATCAATTTTATGCTTGACACGGAGACTATAGGATGTCCCCCAATTCCCGGTCGAGTCAGTTCAGGTTATTGAAAGATAGACTATTTCGCAGTGCGCTCCAGTAGGATAACGCCGCCGGGATGGTGTTGAATGAGATGGAAAATCCTTTTGGTGGCCATTTTTTCCTTTTTGCACAACATGTATATCTTATAGAGGGCGAGAGTGGTCATGGCCACTACTTGTCTGTCGGAAAGAAGTTTTTGGGTATTTGCTGGGAATTTTTTGTATCTTTGCGGGCGGTCTCCTGCCTCCCCAATGAAGTTGCTGCCGATGATCAGCAAACGTCGTTTTCCTCCTTTGCCCAAGTCAAAACTATCAAGTTCTTGCCACTTGTCCCAGTTTTCGCTCAGCTCCGCCACATCGCTTAGTATTTTCAGGCCGCAGGTCACCTCCATATCCGGTATTTTGACCAGACGGTCTATGGCAGGGTGATCCACGGAGGGGGAGACTACCAGGCCAAGATCTCGCAAAAGGTGCTGGATTGCGTCGGTGAGAAGCAGCACATTCTTACTCTTTAAAAGGACGTCAAGCGCTTGTGATGTGGTTTTTGTTTCATCTTTCTTGCTCGCATCATCGCTTTGGTCCTTTTCCTGTTTGCTGCGTTCTGTGAAGCTGGTTTCCACTTTCTCAACCACTAACATGCCTACAAGACAGGCTAATGACACGAGCAAGCGTTGATTGCCACTAAATTTCAGCAGCGCATACAAGGCAAAAAGGGTTAAGAAAAGCTGGAAGAGCAGCAGAGTTTTTTTTGTCATATTTTGCTCGTTGATAAGAATTTGCTTTTTCAAGTCAGGTCTATTGAAAGGTGAGGCTTGTGGTACTGCCCATGTGGCGCAACAAGATATGGGCTTCGCTGACCTAAATCCTTTGAAGCATGATCGTTATTAAAAGTCAACCTTCTGATTTTGCCTGTACCACCGGTTGATAACCGCAAAACACACTATTTTCTGGCATTTTTGCGCGTACCTGCCCTGCGAAACCGAATACCGTTTTTTAATTCATCCAGCTCTCAATGGGATAACCTGTCGAGAGCCTCAAGGTCGAACGATCAGGATCTATCACGTAATCATCCAGGGGTGGTATGTACGATGGTTCGGGTATTATTGGCGGGCCATTGGCCTTGGGTGAGGGTGGCCTTTCCGGTAACCATAACCCTAAATGTTTCAAGATCTTTTCAATTACATCCGCCTGTAATAGGGGACTCTTCAGAGGTATAACCCTCTGATGCGATCAGGTCCATAATAGACAGCAAC
>JAQYVG010000119.1 GCA_030145595.1 Desulfobacterales bacterium
AGTGTCGGCACCGATCAAACTCGCAATAAAAACACCTACCCGGCCTTAATGGGGATAAATGAATCGAGAGCGTTTGCCCGAAAACTTGTCAACAACGCCTTGCAAGCGCTGAATTATTTTGATAACAAATCAGATCCACTGCGTGCTATTGCACAGTACATTATTGAACGAGAACATTGAGACCTACGCAGTTGATAGTGTTTTGTATTTGATGTTTAGCATTTAGGTGACAGTTCAGCCACTAAGACACAAAGGCACAAAGAAAGAGTATGGATTATAAACCTTAATGATTTAGTTTTATTGGTTAAATTGGTTCCATTGGTTTAGTCGGTTAACAAATAAAACTAATTAAACCAATAAAACCAATCGAACAATTTAAATTAATACTATAATCTTAGTGTCTTAGTGACTTTGTGGCTGAACGATTACAAAATAAATTAAATTAAGAGAGAGGTTTAACTGATTTTGAGCCTATTAGAAAAAATTAATTCTCCTGCAGATTTAAAGCGCTTACCACGGTCTGAACTTCCTGTTTTGGCCCAGGAAATTCGCAAGATAATTGTTGACGTGGTATCTAAAAACGGCGGGCACCTGGCGTCGAGCCTGGGTGCTGTTGAACTGACGATTGCCATTCACTACGTGTTTGACGCCCCCAACGATAAAATCATCTGGGATGTCGGTCACCAGTCCTATGCCCACAAACTTCTTACAGGACGCCGTCAGCAGTTTCATACCCTGCGCCAGTACGACGGGATCAGTGGCTTTACCCGCATGAGCGAAAGCCCCTATGATGCATTTTCAACCGGCCACAGCAGCACTTCCATTTCAGCCGGGCTTGGAGTTGCCTGCGCCAAGTGCCTGAAAAAAGACAACGCTAAAGTTATCGCCGTGATTGGTGATGGGTCCATGACAGCCGGACTGGCCTATGAAGGTCTAAACCAGGCCGGTGATATTCAAAAAGATCTTATCGTTATCCTCAACGACAATGACATGTCCATAGCGCCCAATGTGGGTGCCATATCTTCTTTGTTAAGTCGGGCTTTTTCCACAAAGTATATGCAGGATTTTAAAAAAGAATTCAGTGGTTTTATCAAATCTTTGCCCAGGATTGGAGACGATATTTATCAGTTTGCCAAACGTTCCAAAGAATCTTTTAAAACCTTTATTACGCCGGGGATGCTGTTTGAAGCGTTTAACTTTGAATATTTCGGTCCTATCAACGGGCACAATTTGAGCCATCTTATCGACATATTGATTAATATCAGAGAGCTTAACGAACCGGTGCTTCTGCATATAACAACCAAGAAAGGCAAGGGATACGCACCTGCTGAAAAAAATCCCATCTATTATCACGGTGTTGGGTGCTTTGACATCAAAACGGGAGAGTGCAAAAGCGCTAATGATGCCATTCCGACCTATACGGAAGTTTTTGGCAAGACTATCTTTGAAATGGCTAAAAACGACGACAGGATTGTTGCGGTGACCGCCGCCATGCCTGAAGGTACGGGGCTTGTTAAGTTTGCCGAGGCCTACCCTGATCGTTTTTTTGATGTCGGCATTGCTGAACAGCACGGCGTAACCTTTGCTGCCGGACTGGCCAGCGAAGGCCTCAAGCCGGTTGTGGCCATTTATTCTACATTTCTGCAGCGGGCATATGATCAGATTTTACACGATGTCTGTATCGAAGCTTTGCCGGTGGTTTTTGCCGTTGACCGCGGTGGAATTGTGGGTGAAGACGGAGCGACTCACAACGGTCTTTTTGATTTATCTTACCTTAGAAGTCTTCCCAATATGGTCATCATGGCCCCCAAAGATGAAAATGAACTGGTTAGAATGCTCTGCACCGCCCTGAACCATAATGGCCCTGTTGCCGTTCGATATCCCCGCGGTGTCGCCCAAGGTGTGAGCATGGAAAATCAGGACGTTCCTCTACCAATCGGCAAGGCAGAGGTTCTCACTAAAGGGGATGATATTTTAATTCTGGCTATAGGCCATTCTGTTTGCGAAGCGCTTGCCGCACATTCGATTTTACTGGAACAGGAAATTTCAGCAACGGTTGTCAACTGCCGCTTTGTAAAACCTCTTGACGCTGACCTGATCGGTTCCCTGGCTCGCGATATACCGCGCATTATAACAGTGGAAGAAAATGTGCGGCATGGCGGATTCGGGAGTGCTGTTCTGGAATGTTTGAATGATCAATCCATAACCGGTTATCTACTGGAATGTATCGGCATACCGGATACTTTTGTTGAACACGGCTCTCAAACCTTTCTCAGATCCAAGTACGGTATCGATGCAGCGGCTGTCGTCAATGCAGCCAAACGCTTGATGCTGGTTGGAGCGTAGCGGAAATCCCGATTTATCGGGGATACTTGATCCTGGATGCTGGATACTTGATGGTGGATGCTTGATCCTGGATATTGGATAAAAATCGCAAAGTAATAATGCCGAAAGAGAAAATCAGACTTGACCTGATCCTAGTGGAAAAAGGTCTGGTAAGAAGCCGGCAGCGTGCTCGCGCCCTGGTCATGGCCGGGAAAGTTCTGGTAAACAACCAGGTCACGGATAAGGCCGGCACCCTGGTTTCCGGAGAGGACGATATCGCTCTGAGAGGATCAGATCTCTCTTATGTCAGCCGAGGCGGTCTTAAACTTGAAAAGACCCTCCAGATACTTGATATCGATATAACCGGATTTGTCTGCCTTGATGTGGGCGCATCCACCGGCGGATTTACGGACTGTCTGCTGCAGTATGGAGCAAGCCGTGTATTTGCCGTGGACGTCGGCTATGGGCAATTAGCATGGAAACTGCGACAAGATTCACGTGTGGTTGCCATCGAACGTACCAATATCCGTCACATGCCCACTGAAATCATTCCCCAGCCGGTTGACCTTGCAACCATAGATGTTTCCTTTATCTCCCTAAAAATAGTCGTTCCCGCTGTTATGAAGTTTATCAAGAAAGACGCGGCGATTTTAGCCTTGATTAAACCCCAGTTTGAAGTAGGCAAAGGTAAGGTTGGCAAAGGTGGAATTGTGCGTGATTCGTCACAGCATGCTGAAGTAATAAAGACTCTATCAGAACATTTCTTACAACACGGCCTCTTGAGTCGATCCGTCATCCCATCTCCCATCACCGGTTCCAAGGGTAATAAGGAATTTTTCATCTACCTAAAACCTGCATAAGCAGATTTTAACCGTTCACGGGTTCAGGGTTTAGAGGTAACCAAGAATCTTGAACCCTGATCGTTGAACACTGAAACTGTGAACGTATACCATTTAAAGGGTTCGTAGGTTCCTGGTTCGGGGCTAGTTAGTAAAGGTTAACAAAAAAACAACCCTGAACTTCTGAACACTGAACCTTTGAACGCCTGCAACAGATTTTAGTTAAATGAAAAATTGATATTGATTTTTTCCGGTTTAGCATATAAAAAAAACTAAATTTAAGGTGAACTTAGGGGCTGTGCCCCAATTGGTATTTTAACAGAGAGACATTTGAAAAATGTTTCCCGCTTTTAGCGTGATTCAAGCCCAAGGACAATTCCGCAGGATAAAGGGGGCGTTTTTCAATGGTCTCGCAGAGAGGAGCTTAAATGACTGACGGAACCGAAAGTTTAAGAAATATCGCATTTGTTGCCCATGGAGGGTCGGGAAAGACTTCTCTGGCTGAGGTAATGCTTTTTAATACAGGTGTTGTTAACAGACTGGGGCGTACTGAAGACGGTAACACGGTTATGGATTTTGAGCCGGAAGAGTTAAAGCGAAACATTAGTTTAAGCAGTGGATTCCATCAATTTCCTTGGAAGAACCACACGGTTAATCTCATTGATACTCCCGGTGATCAGAATTTCTTTTCAGATACCAAAAGCTGTCTGCAGGCCGCAGACGGTGCGGTTGTAGTCATAGATGCCGTAGACAGCGTTAAAGTTCAGACCGAGCAAGCCTGGGATTTTGCCGAAGAATTCAATCTGCCGTGTGTCATTTTTATCAACAAACTTGACAGAGAACGGTCCGATTTTTTTAAAACGTTTAAAGATGCCGGCGAAACGTTTGATCCCAAGCCGATCATCATTCAGCTTCCAATCGGAAAAGAAGAGGATTTTAAAGGCGTTATAGATCTTATCAGTTTCAAAGCTTATACTTATGATGCTAAAGGCAAAGCAACCGAAGTTGATATACCTGCTGAATTGCAAGATCAAGCTGAAGAAGAAAGGGAAGCTTTTATTGAAAATGTTGTGGAATCGGACGACGATCTTCTTGAGCGCTATCTTGAAGGTGAATCTCTTACTGATGACGATATAAAAAGTGCTTTAAGAAAAGGCACAATATCAAGAACATTTGTGCCGGTTCTTTGCGGATCAGCTACAAACAATATTGGTATTGATCTCATTTGTGATTTTATCGTCAACTGCATGCCCTCCCCTATTGATCGCGGTGCATGGATCGTGACCGATGCCGCCGGTGAAAATGAGGTGGAATGTCATCCCGATCCGGATGCGCCTTTTGCCGGGTTTGTGTTTAAAACGGTTGCCGATCCTTTTGCCGGACGTCTTTCCATCTTTAGAGTCGTGTCAGGAAGTTTGGGGGCAGACGGTACTTTCTTTAATATCAATAAAGACACCAAAGAGCGCTTCAATCAATTATTAAGACTGGCCGGCAAAGAGCAAATACCTGAAAAGAGTGCCGGACCGGGCGCGATTGTGGCTGTCGCAAAATTAAAAGAAACCACCACCGGCGATTCATTGTTCGCCGAAGATCGCAAGGTCAAGTTCCGATGCGCAGAACCACTGCCCAGCCTGATATCATTTGCGGTTGAACCGAAAACAAAGCAGGACGAAGACAAGGTATTCACATCTTTGTCAAAATTAATGGAAGAAGATGTATCATTAAAACTGACGCGCAATGCCGAAACCAAGCAGATTCTTTTATCCGGCTTAGGGCAGATTCACATTGAGGTCAACGTTGAAAAGCTAAAACGCAAGTTCAACGTTGCTGTCCAACTCAACACCCCCAAAATTCCATACAAGGAAACCGTAAAAAAGAAAATCAGGATCCAGGGAAAACACAAAAAACAAACCGGTGGTCATGGCCAGTACGGTGACTGCTGGATTCAACTAGAACCGCTTCCCCGTGGCAAAGGTTTTGAGTTTGTCGATAAAATCGCCGGTGGCGTAATTCCGAGACAGTATATACCGGCGGTTGAAAAAGGAATTGTTGAGTCCAGTCAGAAAGGGGTCCTGGCCGGATTCCCGTGCATAGACTTCAGAGTTACGCTGGATGACGGATCCTATCATGCAGTTGATTCTTCTGAAATGGCGTTTAAAATTGCCGGGTCCCTGGCCTATAGGAAGGCTGCCGCCGAAGCTAATCCTATTCTACTGGAACCTATCATGGATGTTTCGATCACTACTCCGGACGAATACATGGGAGATATCATGGGGGATCTGAACAGCAGGCGCGGCCGTGTTCTGGGCATGGACAGCAAAGGTAGAAATCAGATCATAAACGCTCAGGTACCCATGGCAGAATTTCTAACCTATGCACCGGATTTAAGGGCAATGACGGGTGGCCGCGGTCTATTTACCATGGAATTTTCACGTTATGACGAAGTTCCTGCTCAAACTTCACAAAAACTTATAGAAGAAATCAACAAAGCTAAAGAATGATGGCATCGTAAAAAGTCCCATCTATTGAAGCTGAATCGGAAAAACAAAAAATATTTGCCACAAATGTTAGTGATCAGTTATCGGTTATCAGTTATCAGTAATTAGTTTTCCCTTACTGATCACTTCTCACTGATGACTGATCACTTTTGATTGTTTTGGTGCCTTTGTGGCAATAAAAAAACTCAACTTCAAACTTTAGCTCACTTTCACTCCGTGATTATTTTGCCCGCCAAACATCGCTTGCCGGGTGCAAATCCGGCCCAAAAGGCATCCCGTTTACTCTTAAAAGAGATCCGGTTAGTCAGACTGATTTTTTTCCCAAATGGACAAGCAACGGCATGAAAACGTTTAGTACGCATGTTCCCTGAATAACCACCCTCTTCCTCCGCCATTTCCCGCCACATACCTTTTTTGGCCGACATTGCCTCCCGTTGAGCCTGCAACAGTATTTTAGCATACTTAACATTCGGCTTTTGAGGTAATAAATAGGCATATCCTTGAGTTATCATTGCTTGATTTATAAATGTACCATCCGGCAAAAAGACATAGGCAAGCAGCCTTCCAAAATGGTCATGCCGTTCCTTGTCAAACTGCAGAAGAACCATTTTTGAAAATACTAGTTTTTCATTATACTTTTTGGCCTGATATCCGTAAGGTTCGGCTTTTTGGTGTTCATGCTCAATCTCGGGCGTATTGATTCCGATGTATCGGACATGCCGTCCATCAGCTAAAATAATGGTATCCCCGTCGATCACCCATCTGACTTTCGCCTCTTCTTGGGCAACAGATACCTGGACCAAAACGATAAAAGTTAAAAACAATATAATTAAAAAAATGCAGTGTTTTTTCATGTTTAAATAATTTTATAGTAACTTTTCAATAAGTTCTGGTCAGTGGCGCGGCAACCGGTAATAAAATTTGAAAACGTCTGAAACTCACGCAAAAGTGAGTCTAAAGAAAAAACAGGGCCATAACATTGGAATAAGAATGATCTATGGTTATTACGTCTCTATTGTTTTTGAAGATATCAGATAGTTGCTGTTTTTTCTTAACACTCACTAATGCGTTCAAACAGTCAGCCATTTTCAAATTTCATTACCGGTAGCCTCCATTTATTGAGAAGATACGAAATTGGAGATTCATATTCCAGCTTGATAATAATAGCAGAAAGACACTTGTGGTGCAATTATTATTCACACACATGATTTTGTGGTCAATGCGAAAAATCAGAACGGGGTAGCTCTATCGAAAAATGACCTGGAAGAATAATGCCGAAGTGGTTAAAGTGAACCTTGCCGTTATGTTCCCAGTACCCTTGCTGCTGAAATTATCATTCCGATTCCCACGACAACAAAAATCAGGCCGGCTCCGATTTTGATATAATCGGCCGGTAAAAAGCGGTCCAAGGCCGTGCCGCAAAGGACAGCGATAAGTGAACTCAACACCAGAGCGCCGGCGGATCCTAAAAAGACGGAAATCTTGGAATCACAGTCTGCCGAGATGCAGAATGTGGCCAGCTGGGTTTTGTCTCCCAATTCAGCGAGAAAGATCATACCAAAGGTGGTTATTAACATTTTAAAGTCCATAAACTTCCTCTTTGGGCGCTTTTATTTGCTTTCAGTATTATAAGAGTTTAAGACTATTTGTTAAGCAGATCCAGTGCTTTTTGCACAATATTTTCCGATGTAAAACCGAATTTTTCCATGACGACATTGCCGGGCGCGGAAGCACCGAAGCCGGTCATGCCGATGATGGTGCCGTTGCTGCCGGCGTAACGTTCCCAGCCCATGGGAAGGCCGGCTTCGATGGCAATGCGTGCGGCAACATCAGGCAAAAGTACACGGTCTTTATATTCTTGAGAAGATTTTTCAAACAATTCCCAACTCGGCATGCTCACCACGCGGGCACCGATACCCTTTTGGGCCAGTTGCTCGCGAGCTTCAAGTGCTATGTGCACTTCTGAACCTGTGGCGATCAGGATGATGTCGGGCTTGCCGTTGGAATCCGCCAGAACATATGCGCCATTTGACAGCTCGTCTGCGGATTCTTTTTGGCCGAGAACCGGGAGTTTCTGGCGGCTAAGAACCAGTGCCACCGGGCCGCTGGTGGTTCTGAGGGCCTGGCGCCATGCTGCTGCTGTTTCGGTTGCATCTGCCGGGCGTATAACGGTAATGCCCGGGATGCTGCGCAGATTGGCAAGCTGCTCAACAGGCTGGTGGGTGGGGCCGTCCTCGCCAACGGCAATGCTGTCATGGGTAAAGACATAAATGACCGGTAGTTTCATCAGACAGGCAATGCGCATGGCCGGTTTCAGGTAGTCGAAAAACACAAGGAATGTTCCGCCGTAAGGTCTCAGGCCGTGATGCAGAAGCATGCCGGACATGACGGCACCCATGGCGTGCTCCCTGACGCCGAAGCGAATATTGCGGCCGTCGTATGAATCTTTTTGGAATTCATGGGAAAAATCTAAATAGGTTTTGTTTGAAGGCGCCAGATCCGCAGAGCCCCCGATCAGGGTGGGCAGGTTTTTGGCAATCGCGTTCAAAACCTTGCCGGACGCAGCCCGCGTGGCTATGGGACCGTCTTGGTGAGAAAAATCGGGAATCTCGGCATCCCAGCCCTTGGTCAAATAGCAGCTCATGGCATCAACCCATTGTTTGGCCAGATCCGGGTATGCTTTGGTATAGGCTTGGAATTTTTCCAGCCAGCGTTCTTCGGAGGCTTTTCCGGTTTCAACAGAGTTTCTGAAACTGTTGATAACCTCCTCCGGTACAAAAAACTCAACATCATCCGGCCAATTAAGATTCTTTTTTGTAAGACGGATCTCTTCTTCACCAAGGGGAGCTCCGTGAGCATCAGCCGAGTCCTGCTTGTTGGGGCTGCCATAGGCAATATTAGTGCGCATGACAACCAGAGACGGTTGCCCGGTTTCGGATTTGGCGGTTTCAAGGGCTTTGAAAATGGCTTCAGTGTCGTTGCCGTCGGTGACATTCTGTACATGCCAGTTATAGGCCTTAAAACGCATAGCGACGTCTTCAGTAAAGGTTATATCCGTACGGCCTTCAATTGAAATTTTATTGTCGTCATATATGCAGATCAGACGTCCCAGACCCAGGTGCCCGGCCAGGGAGGCCGCTTCTGAAGTAACACCTTCCATCATGTCCCCATCACCACAAATAATGTAGGTATAATGATCGACAATTTTGTGCCCGGGACGGTTGAAACGAGCCGCAAGGTGTCTTTCGGCTATGGCCATGCCTACGGCATTGGCAAAACCCTGTCCCAGAGGGCCGGTAGTTGTTTCCACTCCCGGGGTGTGCCCGAATTCAGGGTGCCCGGGGGTTCTGCTTTGCCACTGCCGGAAATTTTTAATGTCATCAAGGGTTAGACCATATCCGCAAAGATAGAGCAGGCTGTAAAGCAGCATGGAAGCATGCCCGGCGGAAAGCACAAAGCGATCCCGATCGAGCCAGCCGGGGTTTGCGGGATTATGCTTCATGATCCGGGTCCAAAGCATATAGCCGGCGGGGGCAAGCCCCATGGGGGCACCGGGGTGCCCGGAGTTGGCCTTTTGGACGGCATCCATGGAAAGGGTACGAATAGTATTGATACAGAGCTGATCGATTGCTGCCTGGCTTTCAGCAACGCCTTCATTCATAATATATTTCTCCTTTTCCGGGGTTTTGTTAGGGTTGAACTGCACAGCGAGCGCTAACCCCATCCCGCCAGGGCGGGACTGCAGGGAGCTTCAAATCACTGGGCGGTTGATACACTGGTTTTGATTAATATGCAACCCTAATTGAGTTGAAACTCAATGTGTCAGTTGTTTGTTGTCCGTTGTCAGTTGTAACTCTAGCTCGGTTTATCCGGCGTTATGATAACGCTTTGGCTGAAGATTTATAAATCAGGATTTTAACCCCAAATGAGCGAAAATGCTCAATTGGGTGTCCATTGTCCGTCGTCCGTTGCTAAGCAATAAGAAGCGAAATTATATATTGATAGCGCCTTTTTTGAAAAATTCTGAAACCCGACGATTTTCTAAACCCTAACTTATTGAGAAGTTACAAAAAAGGTAACTTTTCAATAAGTTCTGGTCAGTGGCGCGGCAACCGGTAATAAAATATGAAAACGTCTGAAACTCACGCAAAAGTGAGTCTAAAGAAAAAACA
>JAQYVG010000011.1 GCA_030145595.1 Desulfobacterales bacterium
CTAACCACCGACAGCTATGCCCTGGCACTGCCCGCTACCTTCGAATGGGACCTGTGGGGACGGCTGGCCCGGGCTGAAGAGGCCGCGCGTGCGGATCTGCTTTACGCTCAAGAAAATCGCCATACCGTGGCCCAAACGGTTGTTGCCGAAACCATCAGCCTGTACCTGCAGATGGAATCGATGGAGCGGCGCATTCAACTTTTACAGAAAACCATTGAAAATTTTGAAAAAAATACGGAACTGGTGGAAGCGCGTTATACCCACGGCTTAACGCCTGTTCTGGATGTCCGGCAGGCCCGCCGGCTGCTGGCTCAGGCCGAATCCGGCTTGCCTCCTCTCTACCAGACCCTGGGAGTTCTCCAGCAGAAAATGTCCGTGCTTTTGGGTCGCTATCCCCGCACCCGTCCGCCACGTAACCAGCCCGAAGATTACTTTAATAACCTGGCACCGGTGCCGCCGGGTCTGCCTTCGGACCTTCTGCTGCGCAGACCCGATATCAGGGCCGCCGAATCCCAACTAAAAGCCCTAAACGCCCTCGTCGGCGTGGCTAAGGCCAGCCGTTTTCCCCGTATTACCCTGACCGGTAGTTTCGGATATTCCAGTGAGCAGCTCAACGATCTTTTCAATCCCAAAAGCGATCTTTGGAACCTGGCCCTGGGAGCTGTCCAGCCGCTGTTTGACGCCGGCAAACTCAAAGCCGGACAGAAAGCGGCCCAAGCCCGCTATGCCCAGGGGCTGACGGATTATGCCAAAGCCGTGCTGGGCGCCTTTTCTGAAGTGGAAGAAGCGCTTTTAACACGCCGGCAACAGTTGCAAAGGCGCCGGCGCGTACTTAACTTTCTAGATGAGGCCCGTGCCACCCGGCAGGTAGCCCAAAACCGCTACCGCCGCGGACTGGTGGATTATTTATCCTTTTTGGATGCCCAGCGCGTCGAGTTTAACGCTGAAGAAAGCTTAATTTTGGTTGATTTTTCGATTCTAGACAATCGGGTTGCCCTGCACCGCTCTTTAGGCGGAGGATGGGCACATACGGACAATCCTGAGATGTTAAGCGCTGACCAGTAATAGGAAGAGACATACGCCATGACAAAAAAGAAAAATAGAATCTTGCACTTTTCAATTGCCGCGATCCTGATTCTTTCAGGAGTAGTAGGTCTGAAAACGCTGATTGCCAGTAAGTCCGACCTGCAAAAGAAAAGGCCCCCCGTCCCCATTCCGCCGGCCCGGACTATTACGGTCAAAACAGCGGCGCACCCGGTGATTATTACCGGCCAGGGAACCGTGCGGCCCATCAAGGAGATTCGTCTGGTGCCCCAGGTCAACGGAAAAATCGTTTATGTTTCTTCCGCCCTGGTCAACGGCGGCGCTTTTAACAAAGGCGATCTGCTTTTGCGCATCGACCCGGCCGATTATCAGATTGCCGTCACCCTGGCCCAGGCACGCATAAAAGATTCGGAAAGCAAACACCATCTGGCCATAGAGGAGGCTGCCGTGGCCCGGCAGGAGTGGGTGCAGCTTAATTATGGCGGTGATCCGCCGCCGCTGGTCGCCAAGGAACCACAGCTGGCCGCCGCTCAGGCCAAGTTGGACGCCGATCGTGCCGAGTTGAAGAAAGCACAGCTGCAGCTGGCACGCACACACCTGACAGCCCCTTTTGACGGGCGGGTCAGTGATAAATCAGTCGATATCGGCCAATACGTCACCCCCGGACAGGCGCTGGCGGTTCTGTACGACACCGCCGCCGCCGAAATTGTTCTGCCCATGGAAGATCGGAAGCTGTTCTGGTTTGATGTACCGGGATTCACACCGCAGGCGGTGAGCGGTTCCGAAGCCGAGGTGCAGGTGAATGTAGCCGGACATGCATTGTCCCGGCGCGGACAAGTGGTCCGCACCGAAGGGAAACTTGATGAGCACACTCGCATGATCAACGTGGTGGTCAGGGTTGCAAAGCCCTATGACGTCATGCCGCCCCTGGCAGTCGGTTTGTTTGCTACGGTAAATATTAAGGGACGCATTATCGCCAACGCCGCCCTGATCCCCAGATCGGCCCTGCGTGCGGGAAGCATAGTCTGGGTGGTCGATGCAAAAGGCCGGCTTGAGTTCCGCCGGGTGGACGTAGCCCGTTTTTCCACCGCAGGGGTGATTGTCACAAACGGTCTGGCCGATGGAGAAAAAGTGGTAATTTCACCCATCAAAGGGGTCAGTGACGGCATGAAAGTCCGGAATGTATCAACAGACGAAAGGGACGGATCATGAGAGGCGCAGTTGCCTGGTTTGCGGAAAATCCCGTTGCCGCCAATCTTTTGATGATGTTTTTATTGCTGGCCGGTTTTGCCACCGGCCTGACCATGAAGCTTGAAATCTTTCCAGAAGTTTCATTGGACAGAATCAGCATTCGAACGGTCTACACCGGTGCTTCACCGGCCGAGGTTGAAGAGGCCGTGGTGCGTCGTATCGAAGAAAAAATAGCCGGACTGGCCGGGATCAAGCGCATCGATTCCACAGCCCGCGAAGGCTTCGGCAGTGTTGTCGTCGAGGTCATGAAGGGCTGGGATCTTAAAAAACTACTGGATGAAGTCAAGGCGGAAGTCGACCGCATCACGACCCTGCCGGAGGAGGCTGAAAAACCGGTAGTGCGTGAGATAACGCGACGATCCCAGGTAGTCAATCTGGCGGTTTACGGGGATGTCCCGGAAACGACCCTCAAATACCTGGCCGAGAAAATCAAGGACGACCTGACCAATCTGCCCGGCATTACCCAGGCGGAACTGTCGGCGGTTCGCACCAGTGAAATCCATATTGAAATTTCCGAAGAAACCCTGCGCCGCTTCGGCCTGACCCTTGGACGCGTAGCAGAGACCGTAACCAGGGAGAGCCTGGACCTGCCGGCCGGCAGCGTTAAAACCGACGGGGGCGAAATTCTGGTGCGGACCAAGGGACGCCGGTATTTTGCTAAAGATTTTGCGGATATCGCCGTGATTACCCGTACCGACGGCAGCCGGGTTCCGCTGGGGCAGTTAGCCGATATCAGCGACGGTTTCCAAGACCTGGATCTTACGGCCCGCTTTCAGGGCAAGCCTGCCGCCATCATCAATGTCTTCCGGGTAGCCGATCAAAACGCTTTGAAGGTGGCCGATACGGTCAAAGCGTACATTAACGAACTGCGAGCGAGCCTGCCCCAAGGAGTCGATGTGTCCTACTTCGGGGACAGGTCCAAAATCCTGCGCAGCCGCATCGAACTGCTTTTAAGGAACATGGCCCTGGGCCTTTTGCTGGTCAGTATACTCCTGGGGCTGGTAATGAATCTGCGGCTGGCCTTCTGGGTCACCCTGGGAATTCCCATCAGCTTTGCCGCCGGTATAATAGTTCTGCCGCAAATAGATGTGTCCATCAACATGATCTCTTTGTTTGCCTTTATTATGGTACTGGGAATTGTGGTGGATGATGCCATTATTGTCGGCGAGAACATTTATCGCCGCCAGGAACAAGGGCTGCCGCCTTTGAAGGCCGCCGTGGAGGGCGCCCTGGAAGTGGGCCGGCCGGTGATCTTTTCGGTTCTGACCACCATGGTGGCTTTCTGGCCCCTGCTGCTGGCCGGCGGCACCATGGGCAAATTCATGCGCAACATTCCCATTGTGGTCATTCTGGTGCTGGCGGGATCCCTGGTGGAAGCCTTGTTTATTCTGCCGGCTCATCTGGCCTACAGCAAGGCGGCAATATCCCTGGCAGCCGGAACCATGCGGGAGAAAGCACCGGCACGTGCCCTCCAATGGATCATTAAAAAACCTTACGCGCGTCTGGTCGATTTTTGCGTACGCTGGAGGTATGCAACCGTGTCTTTAGGGATTGCCATTCTACTGCTGACAGTGGGGGTCTGGCAGGCCGGGTGGATCAAATATACCTTTTTCCCCAAGGTGGAAGGTGATGTATTGGAATGCCTGATTGCCATGCCGGCGGGAACACCGGTGCAGCGCACCCGCCAGGTGGTGGCCCATCTGGAAAAAACGGCCCTGGAAGTACTGGACAAGGCCGGCCGCAGCCGGCCGGCAGATGCGCCTCCTTTGCTTGAACACAGTATTTCGATGATCGGCGCCCAGTTCGGCCGGCACGGCCGGCCCGGTGAAAGCGGCGCGCATCTGGCCCAGGTCTGGATCCAGCTGCTGGATGGTGAAGTGCGTGATATCAGTTCCATGAAACTCAATAATCTGTGGCGCAAACAGGCGGGAACGATCCCGGATGCCGAGTCGGTCACCTTTAAAAGCGCACTGCACAGTGGCGGTAATCCCGTTGAAGTCCATTTGTCCCTTGACGATCATGAGTTGCTGCTGGCGGCCGCCGAAGATTTAAAAACCGAACTAAATCAGTATCCCGGTGTATTTGATATCGACGACAGTTTCCTGCCGGGAAAAAAGGAAATGCAGCTTAAGCTGAAACCGGCGGCCAGCTCTCTCGGCCTGAATCTGAGAGATCTGGCTCGCCAGGTGCGGCACGCTTTTTACGGGGCCGAAGCTCTGAGGTTTCAGCGCGACAAAGACGAGGTCAAGGTGCTGGTGCGTTATCCGGAAAACCAGCGCAAATCACTGAGGCATGTTGAAGAAATGCGTATCCGCACCCCGGACGGCTTTGAGGTGCCCTTTAGTCAGGTGGCCGAAGTCAAGATGGAGCAGGGGTACGCCGCTATCGAGCGGGCCCAGCGGCGGCGGGTAATTAAAGTGACGGCGGATGTGGATGAAAAAGTCGCCAATGCCCAAGAAATTAGAACGGATCTGGTAAAACGCTATCTGCCGCAGCTGAAAAACATGTATCCGGGACTGCGCCACACCATCGAAGGGGCGGGCAAAAGACAAAGGGAATCGTTAACCGACGTGTTCCGGGGGTTTATCTTCGCCCTGTTTTTAATCTATGCCCTGCTGGCAATTCCCTTTAAATCCTTCAGTCAGCCGCTGGTCGTTATGGCGGCCATCCCTTTCGGGGTGGTAGGGGCGGTGCTGGGGCATCTGATTATGGGCTTTAATCTCAGCATTATCAGCCTGTTCGGTATCGTGGGGCTTTCCGGGGTAGTGGTCAATGACTCCCTGGTACTGATGGACCGCACCAACCGCCTGCGTCAAAAGGGCGCCACGGCCCACGATGCCATCACCCAGGCCGGCGGACAGCGGTTCCGGGCCATTATCCTGACTTCTTTAACCACCTTTGCCGGGCTTTCACCCATGCTGCTGGAGCAGAGCCGGCAGGCACGCTTTTTAGTTCCCATGGCCGTGAGCTTGGGGTACGGGGTGCTGTTTGCCACGGTTATCACCCTGATTCTGATTCCCTGCGGCTATATGATTTTAGACGACCTTCACAACCTGTTTGCAAAACTCAGGACCGGCACGACCGCCGGAGACCCGAAATTGAAGCGCAGCTGAAATCCCTATTTGTCGGACTTGAAATGGCTGATGATCTTGCAGGCTGCGTGAATTCAGTGACAGTTTCTTGCTAAACAATTCAATTGGCAAGGCTTTTGTACAACTCTATTACACATATTCGCCACCGATAGCCAGTTTCATAGCCAAACATGCCAACTTGCGTGCAATAACTCGCCTGAGCCTACTGCCCGTTGTAGGAATGAGCTGGGTTGCACTAAAGCTTGGCCTATTTTCCACTTTAGCAATGACGTTTTTGTTAATTTGTGGAATAATGTATTTTCTACTATTCAGGAAGAAGCTTAAAAAACAGATTGATTAGAAGAAGAGATACAGAACAAAATCTAAAGCTGGCAAAAACTATCTTCGGCATCTTTGTGGAAATTGTGTCAAGGTCTTATCGCAATATCTTTAAAATTGTTATTTTACCCCTATCCATCTTTGTAGGCGTAGTCATACTCTATGAAGTCGCCCAAAGCTTCTTGGGTTATTACCACTCCCAGAAGCATGAGGTTTCGGTTCCCTCTGAATTGGTGCATCGTGAAAATCCCACTCCTATTGATCCTATATTGGACAAGGACGACGAGATGTCCGGCGTACCAAATACGCAGTTTGAAGAACCGGTAATGTCAACAGGTATAAAGCCTAACTGGGCACTACTTAAACTTTCCTTGAGAGGTACAATAAATGCCGGCACGGAAAACGCCATGGCTGTTATTGAAAATAAAGAAGAGCGAAAACAGAAGCTATACAGAGTCGGAAATGTAATTGCGGGTGGTGTTCTCTCCAAGATACTAAAGGAGAAGGCCTTCATCCGAATTGATGGGAGCGATTATGTCCTTACAATGGATTCTACATCCTCCCCCGAGGAGGAAGATGGGAGTGTTGTAATGGTTAGTCGCCAAGAGCTGGAAAATGCCCTTGAGGATGTGAAGAGTTTTGTATCCCAGGTGCGCATTGAGCCCCACATTTTTGATGACGGAACTGGCGGATTGGTGGCCCAAGACATAAAACCGGGGTCGCTGTTTGACAAATTGGGCTTTGAGAACGGCGACATTATTCAGGACATTAATGGGGCTGTAATTAAGAGTCCTCACAAACTTGCAGCCATCCACGAGGGACTAAAGGTAGTCCCTTTCAACATACTCTCATTTGATTCCATCGGATCTAAGGCAGAAGACATTCTGCTTGGGATAGACAATCAGGCGGGTGGTATCGTCAGTGAGGTTTCGAAGGTGTATCAGAAGGTCAAATCAGGTGAAGAAATTCCAGTGCGGCTCACCCGAGATGGCAACAAAAAGGCAATCAGTCTTAAGTTCAGGTAATAAACAAAAGGGACAACACAATTTGTGTCTACGATCCTACCTGAAACAATCACCGTAATTTTACGGCCATGGTATTCCCTTCCCTATCTACATGAACCGGAAAACCATTGTTTAAAAAGCCTCTTTACATTTTTAATTTCTAATCCTGTAAGGCAGGCAATATTTTCCTCTCAGCCTTTTATCTTTCGGCAAATTATTGCCGCTATCAAACATATTTCTTTTCAGATTTTACCGCATTTGTTTTAATTGTCTGTATCTATTGATTAATTTTGCAGCGATGCTTTTTGGCACACCCCTTGCTGTAGCTTAGGCCTAAAGGGGTGATCTGCTATGACCAAAAAAGCTCTTGCCATTTTTATTGTTTCTGCTGCAATCCTCTTGCAACCGTGTGTTTCCACCGCTCAGTCCGATTGGGAATTTTATTTCTTTGGTGTAAATTTCAAGGCTTTCAAAGAGAGCAACTGGTTGATGGTAGCAACAGGTGCGGTTACATCTTTGCTGACCCATGAACTGGGACATGCTTTGTATCTTGAGTCTCAAGGCAAAGATTGGAATTTTTTACCATCTTCATCAGGGCTTGCGATTACCACAGATAATTATTTGACAGATAAACAGTACCGCAATTTTGGCCGTTCCGGTTTTGCATTGCAAGCAGGCCTCGGTGCAATACTTACATCATTCGATAGTACCAAGCATCTTGATTTCACCAAAGGTTGGGTAAGTATGAATGTAGCCCAGCTTTATACCTATGAACAGAGAAAACATGATGACGGCGATGATTTTGCACTGATTGAAAAGGGCAATGGTGACGAGGGATTAAATTTTGGTGCATTAGCCTTCATATCCCAGAATAATCTCTTAGCATTAGAAAGCCCCAATCCTATGCTTTCTAATGTACCGGAGATTGCGAAAAGCAAGAAGGCGCCATCGATTTTGCACTTCGACGCCACTTTTGGTCAAGAGCAGACCGAGCAGCATGCCCTGACACCTTCAAAGTACAAACTCTCTCGGCAGCAACCCCTCTGGCATCACGTCGATTACGCTGAGCTACATTACTAATATAGAAAAGGCAGCAAAAACCGTGTTGCTTATATCAGCGATAACGCCCGTGATGCACTGGTAGCGTATCTGAAGATTCGATTTCATTTGCTTTAGGCAGATTCGTGGCTATCTTTGGAATAACTAGTTGCAAAATCAGGTTGTTTCTTAACAGCCATATTGATGCGCAACCCTCAACAAAGGAGGTCTGAAATGGCACGTTTACTCTATATCGAAGCCTCACCCCGCAAAGAAAGATCTGCTTCAATTGAAGCTGCCAAAACTTTTATAAACGAATATGAACGCACTCACCCTGAGGATGTGGTTGAAACCCTTGATCTTTGGGCAACTCCCCTTCCAGAGTTCGATGGACATGTGATTGATTCAAAATATGTTATCCTCCATGGTCTGGAACACACCGACGAGCAGAGGCAAGCCTGGAAAGGTGTGGAGGACGTCATTGAGCAATTCATTGCGGCGGATAAATATCTTTTTTCGCTGCCCATGTGGAATTTCGGCATCCCTTACAAGCTTAAACATTACGTTGATGTGATCGTCCAGCCGGGCTACACCTTCAGTTTCAGCCCCGAAGAGGGATACAAGGGCCTTGTAACCGGAAAACCCCTTGCCGTCATTTATGCTCGCGGTGGCGCCTATGGCGTCGGCACCGGTTCTGAGAGCTATGACTTGCAAAAAGCTTATCTCGAGCATATCCTGGGATTTATCGGTTTCAGCGATTTTCAGAGCATACTTGTCGAGCCAACCCTGGTATCTCCTGAAGATCAAGAAAAGATAATGGAAACAGCCAAGCAGCAGGTCAAATCGGTAGCGGCGGGTTTTTAGCACCCTAATTGAGCGAAAGCCGAGGATGCCCCAGATCCAAGGCGTCCAAGGGTGAAGCCGTAGCTTGCTACTGCGAACCCTTGGCAACGCGGGAGATGGGGTGTCACCGGCTTTCCCGCAGGGGTAAACAAAATGGGCTTTTATCAATATTTTATATCTCATTTATAGAAGCGTTATGAAAATGTATTTGAACTTACAAAATGGCTGAGAGATTAGATACATAAAACATTCTTCCCGTTTTGTTTACGCTCATTTAGGGTGGCAACTTCCTCGATATAACCGGCCGGCCGTTTTTGGAGAAATTGAAATTGCCAAAAAAAGAAAAAATCTTTTCTCGCAGGGACTTTTTTAAAATTACAGGTGCTGCCGGGGCTGGATCTATTGTTGCTTCAGTGGGAAAATTAGCAAGTGCTTCGGATAAATCAGAACCAGAACCTTTCAAAGCGGCAACCGTTCCAACCAGACCTTTCGGTAAAACCGGAGTAAATGTATCCATGCTCGGTCTGGGAGGGAGTCAGGAGCTACTCTCGAAACAACTCTTGTTGCGACAAGCCGTTAAAATGGGAGTGACCTATTGGGATACGGCCTATAGATATGAAGGAGGAAATAGTGAGAAGGCCATCGGAAATTACTTTGCGAAATACTCTGATGACCGCAAGAAAGTCTTTTTAGTAACAAAAACTCCCTCCGGGGTTCCTGACAAAATGACCCGGTACCTGCATACTTCTCTCGAAAGACTGCAGACATCCTATGTTGATCTGTTTTTCATACACAAGGTATCGGACGTTAAAAATGAAATCGACCAATCCACTAAGGCCTGGGCTGAAAAAGCAAAGGCCGGCGGCAAGATTCGCTTTTTTGGGTTTTCTACCCACAAGAATATGTCTCAATGCTTGATGGACGGCGCCAAGCTGGGATGGATCGATGGTATCATGGCCAGCTACAATTACCGGTTAATGCATGCTGATTCCATGAAAAGAGCTGTGGAGGCATGCGCCGGGGCCGGCATCGGTTTAACCGCTATGAAAACGCAAGCCACGTTTTTCGCTTCTTTTTATGCCCGGATAGGCAAAGAAAATGAGACCGCTGCAAAACTTAATGAACAGTTCATGAAGAAAGGATTCACGCCGGAGCAGGCTAAACTGAAAGCTGTTTGGGAGAATCCAAATATAGCCAGCATCTGCTCTGAAATGCCAAACATGACAATTCTGCAGGCTAACGTTGCTGCCGCCTTAGATAAAATCGAATTGTCTTTGCAAGACAAAAGTCTCCTGGAACAGTACGCCCGGGAAACGGCATTTGGATATTGTGCCGGCTGCGCGAATTTGTGTGAATCGGTGGTTGAAGGCAGCGTTCCAATCAGCGATATCATGCGGCACCTCATGTATTATTATAGTTACGGAAATCATGACCAGGCCATCCGTCTCTTTAATACAATACCAAGCACCACGCGGAAGTACTTGGCCGGCTGCGACTATTCCAGGGCAGAGTATCTTTGTCCCCAGAACATACCCATTGCGAAACTCATGAAAAAAGCAGTTGTAACGTTGACAAGGAGCTAACCCGCATGTCTCACGAGCCTGAGCGACACAGGCACTGCGTTATTCAACCCTCGAAGTAAAATACTACGTCTTCGGGTTGAAATGCCTTGTTCCTGAGCCGCTCAGAATCGTGAGACATGCGGGTTAATTTGAAAGATTGTAAAGTTGGCCGAACATGTTCGAGACCTTTGCAAAACGCCCCCTTTTGTCCAATCCCGGCGTTAGGCTCAAATTTTAATCCTCAAAATACTCAATGTATTCCTATGGTTAAAATTTTCGCCTGCCTTGGCCTTGAACAAAATTGAATGTTTTGCAAAGGTCTCTGTGCGTTGAGCAAAGCGAATCCCCAAGGCTTAAAATGAATCCAAAAACCAAAAGAATCAAAAAGAGTGCAACCCTTAAAAAGCCTTCAGTGCTGTTGGTCCTTATCCTGACTGCTATTAGCGTCTGCTTGATTGTTGTTAAGACAGTCCATGCTCAATCCGGCCATATCCAAACCATAGCGACGCTCCCTCCAGGCCTTGAACCGTTAAATTCCCCGGAGGTATTTGACCCTGACAATCTTTATGAAAAGATAAACGGCCAGGCAGAGCTTTATCTATCAGCAGGCTTTGTGCGCCTGAAAAGCCAGTGGTTTGCGGAAGCAAAAGACTCAGATTCAATGTTTGAGGTTTATATTTATCATATGGGAAATGGAATAAATGCGTTCTCCGTTTACAGCGTGCAACGCAGAGGAGACATCCAAAAAATTGACTTGGCGCAATTTGCTTATCAAACGGAAAGTTCACTTTACCTGGTGCATGGGCCGTATTATCTGGAAATAATTGCCGCCGCGCCTTCAGAGAATATATTATTAAAGATGACGTCATTAGCACAAAATTTTATTAAAAATACACATGTAGATACGAAAGCAATTAAAGCGTTTGGATTCTTTCCAAAAGAAAATTTGGATCAGAACAGTCTTGCGTTAATTGCCAAGAATGCTTTTGGTTTTAATGGATTGGATCGTGTGTTTACCGCTACTTATAACATCGATGGGAGTGAAGTAACCGCCTTTATCACCAAGCGCAAGACTCCACAGGAAGCAAAAGAGCTGGCGATAGCTTTCCACAAGCATTTCATTACCTTTGGCGGAACAGATATTAAACCCGGCCTTGCTGTCAAAGACATAAAAATGATTGAGATTATGGACACCTTTGACATAATGTTTTCCCTCAACTCCTATTTGGCCGGAGTTCATGAGGCATCTACAAAAGTACAGGCAGAAGAAGTAGCTAAAGCACTTGCACAAACGCTTGGCGAGATGCTTGGTGCAAAATAGTTAATGGAGCTAAAATGAGATTCCCGAAGGTTGGAGATATTATTGCCACCGAAGAAGCTTTGGAATTGTGCAAACATTTCCAACTGGATTATTTAATCGCGCGCATTGCAGCTAACCCGGATAGATACAAAAGTTGGGAGTTCGATGGGTGTTCCGGTCTGCCTGATGAAATAATGGGTTTCTTTACGGGCTGTAACTGGGAAGACATTGCGTATAAATCCTGTTTGCCGCATGATCTTTGCTATGCTTACGGGGATCCGGGCAACGATATTGAAAGAAACCGTGTGGATCAAAATTTTTACAATGACCTGGTGAATAAGGCCGGCATGAAAAAATGGCTGGCTTCCGCTTTTCTTGCAGCGGTTAGGATCGGCGGCAGGGAAGAGTTCGGTCTTTCATTCTCATGGGGGTTCGCCCATAAATAGAACCCTAATCGAGTTAAAACTCAATTAGTTGTTATCTGTTATCTGTTATTGGCTATTTGTTTTATTTGAAAGAAAAATTGAAATATATCTCATTTTTGATAGAGATAAAGAATAGCAATTGATATTCTTTCAAGTAACGAATAACGGATAACAAATAACTCTCTATTGAGCTTTATAGCTCAATAGAGGTCTTAACATAATCGGTGACCAGATCCCCGACCTCTTGCGTCGTGTAGCCCATTTTGCCGGCGGCGACATCCTTCAGATCGTCACGCAGCACTTTTATTATGCCCTGTTCTATCGAGGAGGCGGCCTTAAACTCACCCATGGTTTCCAGCATAAGCTGGGCTGCTGAAATAGCTGCAATGGGGTTAATGATCTGTTTGCCGGTATATTTGGGCGCGGACCCGCCGATCGGTTCGAACATTGAAACCCCTTCCGGATTAATGTTTGCGCCGGCGGCAATCCCCATACCTCCCTGAATCATGGCACCCAAGTCGGTGATAATGTCGCCAAACATGTTGTCGGTGACAATAACATCGAACCATTCCGGGTTTTTTACCATCCACATACAGATGGCATCAACATGCGCATAGTCGGTTTCGATATCAGGATATTCTTCGGCGACCTCATAGAAGGCGCGCTCCCACAGATCAAAGGCAAAGGTCAGCACGTTAGTTTTACCACAAAGGGTCAGTTTTTTTTGCTTGTTTCTATTCCTGCAAAACTCAAAGGCATACCGGATACACCTTTCCACACCTTTGCGGGTGTTGATCGATTCCTGGACGGCTACTTCATCGGCGGTGCCGCGTTTTAAAAAGCCGCCGGCACCGGCATAAAGGCCTTCCGTGTTTTCACGCACCACGACAAAATCTATATCTTCGGGCCCCTTGTCCTTTATAGGTGTCATCACACCTTCATAAAGTTTAACCGGTCTTAAATTTATATACTGGTCAAAATCAAATCTGAGTTTCAGGAGAAGACCTTTTTCCAGAATACCCGGTTTAACATCAGGGTGACCAATGGCTCCCAAATAGATTGCATTGGATGCGGCCAGGGGTTCAAATACATCTTCCGGCAGGATCTCGCCGGTGGCCTTATAGTGTTCGCCACCTAAGCGGTAATGGGTAAAATTCAATTTAAAATTGTATTTCTCTGCAACGGTGTCAAGAACCTTGATACCTTCTGCAACAACTTCCGGTCCCGTACCATCGCCCGGTATTACTGAAATATTATACTCTTTTAACATAATTTCTCACTCAAATGTCCCAGATTAATCTTTTTGATAACTAAATGATTTTATAACTGTATGAGGCTCGATCAGTGCTCTTTAACTTCGTGAGGTATGGAAGTTTTTTGCATTGATTTTCTATGATGCCTAATGGTTATGTAAGGGCCTGAAATGACATAAGTGAGCCCTAAAATAAACAAGGCTATGGGTGGTTGTGAAGCAATAAATATCAATATCAGGATTACGGCGACCAGAACGTTGAAATTCATCTTTCTAAATAGTTCCGGTTTTTTAAAGCTGTTGTATTTTACGGTACTGACCATTAAAAAAGAAAGAATATAGAGCAAAATTAAAATTATTATAGGATTGCCGGCGATGTTAAACCGGTGACAAAACAAAACAGTGGTAGCTGCCATACTCGCTCCAGCCGGTATCGGCAACCCCACAAAGTAATCACTGCCGACCGTACCTACCTGCGAGTTGAAGCGCGCCAGGCGCAAAGCACCGCAAGCCATAAACAGGAATGCTGCCAGCCAGCCGATTCTACCCAGGGGTTTCAGGGCCCACAAGTATATCATAATACCCGGGGCCAGACCAAAGGATACAAGATCAGCCAGGGAATCGTATGCCAGGCCGAATTGGCTGGTTGTATTGGTAGCTCTGGCGATTTTTCCATCCAGAACATCAAACATCACACCAATGATTATAGCGATTGCAGCAGCAGTGAATTTGCCGTCGATGGCAGCAATAACTGCATAAAACCCGCAGAAAAGATTAAGTGATGTAAAGATGTTAGGCAAAATGTAAATCCCGCGGCGTGATCTTTCTTTTTTGAGCTTTTTTCTTCTTTTCATGCGAAGTCTCCCAATATAGATGTCCCCGCCTGTACTCTATCTCCAACCTTCACCTTCAAATTTGTATCAAGCGGCAGATAAACATCGAGACGTGATCCAAAACATATCATGCCAAAACGCTGACCACGAACCACCTTATCACCCTCTTTGACTTTGCAAATAATTCGCCGGGCAATCAGGCCGGCAATCTGGACGAAAACTATCTGTTTTCCTTGATCGGTCTCTAAACCAACCGCATTGTGTTCATTATGCCGGGAGGCTTTATCCAGATTGGCGGGAATAAATTCTCCTGGATGATAACTGACCGTTTTTATAATACCTGCATATGGGATCCGATTTACATGAACATTAAAAACCGACATGAAGATACTGATCTTCAGGCCTTTATCATTAAAAAACGGGCTGTTTTCCACCGGGCCTGCCAGGATGATCTTGCCGTCGGCGGGCGAAACCACAGCACCGTCGGAATTAGGGATAACACGGTCCGGATCCCTGAAAAAATAACAGATGAAAAAGGTGGCAGCCAGACCAACCAGGGCCAAAACAGTCAACTGCAACAGTGCGAATACAAAAGTCGTCAGCGCTGCGGCAAATATAAAAGGATATCCCGCTTTTGCAACAGGATAAGCTGTATGGCTCGGCGGGTCAGACCAAATATAATTGCCCATATATAGTAGAATTCATTACTTTTTACGAAACCAATAACAACTGAAACCTTTGAAAACCTTACTTTTGCCCAAAAATTTTAGCGGTACAAAATTGAAAGTTATTCAAAGGTCTTTCTATTTCCATCTATCAATCAAAAAATATATATAGCAGGGCTTAACGGTATTGTCAATGATAACCGCAACCTTTAATCTGCTTTGAAGTCCCGGGCTTTGAGCCGGTTCGACAAAAAAATGAGAGTTTATATTTTATCGACTTTTTTATAGTTCAGTTCAGCATCCGACTTGCGGATATACTGTGGTACCAACTTGGCGACATCATTTGTCTTGGTTTTTTCGAATCTATTTTTACTGAGCCGGGCAATTGTTGAAGCCCTAATCGTATTTTGGCA
Organism: Desulfobacterales bacterium; assembly: GCA_030145595.1. Classification (GTDB taxonomy): domain Bacteria; phylum Desulfobacterota; class Desulfobacteria; order Desulfobacterales; family UBA11574; genus Desulfatibia_A. Next base: position 15,041 of record JAQYVG010000011.1, read on the forward strand.
GGACGGTACAAAATAAGCCAACGCTCCCATGGTTTCCACGAGCGTATCTCGATAAACCCGAGCCCCATTGCCAACAAGCAGAGACGGTTCATTGATATCACGCACAGCCTGCCGGGGGGGCAGAACGCCCTCATCGACTTCCTTTTTCAAAACGCCGTCTTCAAACCTGTAGCCTGAAAAATATACTTCTCCTTTCCGCGCATCTAACAGCACACAGATGAAATATGCAGAGCCGGCGCACTGTTCGGCAAGAGCATCGAGGCTTGAAATACCCACTACCGGCTTCCCGGACGCCATGGCCAGCCCCTTGATGGTACTTATTCCAATACGCAGTCCCGTAAAAGTTCCCGGGCCCCTGGTTACCGCAAAGCCGTCCAGGTCAGCAACTGCAAGGCCTGAAAATTCTATGACAGTATGAATCATATCCATTAAATGTTTTGAATGGGTCTGCTCCCTGTCAATCGTCATTTCAGCTAACAATAGGTCTTTATCAACAACGGCAACGCTGCAGCTTGTTGTCGATGTATCAACAGCAAGTATTTTCATAGGGCTATTGTTAAAACCTTATCCATGTTTTTGACAGGCACAAATTTGATCTTGCGTTTTACGTATTTTGGAATATCGACCAGATCCCTTTTGTTCTTTTCAGGAAAAACGATTGTATGTATTCCGGCCCTCAGAGCACCTAGTGCTTTTTCCTTTAAACCACCGACCGGCAGAACCCTCCCTCTGAGGGTAATTTCTCCTGTCATGGCAACATTTTTGTCTACCGGTTTCTTTGTCAAAGCAGATATAAGCGCCGCGGCCATTGCTATCCCGGCCGAGGGCCCGTCTTTTGGTATTGCTCCGGCGGGCACGTGAATATGGACATCCATGTTTTCAAAAACGTTCTCTTTAAGACCAAAGGAACTAAGATTTGCTCTGGCATAGCTAAAGGCCGCACGTGCAGACTCCTGCATAACATCACCAAGCTGGCCGGTTACAATCAATTCCCCCTTGCCGCCGATAAGCGTGGCCTCAACATACAGGACTTCTCCACCGGCCTGTGTCCAGGCCAAACCGGCAGATAAGCCAATCTGGCTGTTTTCCTGATCCATTTCAGGAATATATTTGGAAACACCTAAGTATTTTTGCAGGTTGTTTCTGGTAATCTTAAAAGGGCCTTTTTCTCCTTCTGCAAGCTTGCGAGCCAACTTTCGGCACAGAGATCCTAATTCCCTTTCAAGGTTTCTCAATCCGGCCTCGGAAGTGTATTCTGCTATGATTTGTTGCAAAGCCCCTGGGGTGATTTGTATGTTTCTGGGCTTTAAACCGTTCTCCTTGATTTGACGCGGGATAAGGTGTCTGCGGGCAATCGACTTCTTTTCTTCTTGAGTGTACCCGGAAAGCGTAATGACTTCCATCCTGTCAAGCAGCGCTGAAGGAACGGTATCGGTTACGTTGGCGGTTAGAATAAACATAACCTTGGAAAGATCAAACGGTAAGCTCAGATAATGGTCGCTAAAAGCCGAATTCTGCTCGGGGTCGAGGGCTTCCAGCAGAGCTGAGGAAGGATCACCGCGAAAATCAGATCCCAGTTTGTCTATCTCGTCCATCATGAAAACAGGATTGTTTGTCCCGCTCTGCTTCAATCCTTGCAGGATGCGACCCGGAAGCGCGCCTATATAAGTCCGGCGGTGCCCTCTGATTTCGGCCTCATCGCGGATACCGCCTAAAGATATACGTATAAATTTACGTTTCATGGCACGCGCAATCGCCTGACCCAGGGACGTCTTGCCCACTCCGGGAGGACCGACAAAACAAAGAATGGGGCCTTTCATCTTGGGATTAAGTTTACGGACGCTTAAGTACTCGAGGATGCGGTCTTTTACCTTGTTCAGCCCAAAGTGATCTTGATCGAGTACCTTTTGGGCATTCTTAATATCAATTATATCCTTAGTCGCTTTGCTCCAGGGCATTTCAACCAGCCAGTCCAAATACGTTCGCACAACCGAAGATTCTCCAGAGTCAGGGTGCATCTGTTCAAGGCGTTTCAACTGCTTTTTCGCCTCTTTTTCCGCTTCTTTAGACATTTTGGCTTTTTTTATCTTCTTTTTGTATTCTGCAATTTCTTGGGCTCTGTCATCACTTTCGCCAAGTTCCTTATGGATCACTCTCATCTGTTCTCGCAGGAAAAAATCTCGCTGATTTTTTGATATTTCATCCCTGACATCAGACTGGATTTTGGCCTGCATCGACGAAAGTTCCACCTCCCGAGAAAGCAGATCGTTTATTTTTTTTAGACGTTCCACCGGGTTAGATATTTCGAGCAGACTTTGGGACTCGTCGATTTTTAATCTAAGATTTGAGGTCACAAGATCAGCAAGTCTGCCGGGTTCTTCGATGCTTTCAAGTACTGTATCAACGTCGCCGGTCAACTCACCACGAAATGCCAGAATTTTTTCAGCATGTTCGCGAACATTCCTCATCAGTGCTTCAATTTCAAGGTTGATTTCCTCAACAGGTTCTTCTTCGATAATTTCAATACGTACGCGATATAACGAACGCTTTGCAACGTACTTGATGATTCTAGCTTTGGCGACACCCTGTACAAGCGCCTTGACACGACCGTCAGGCAGTTTCAGGATTCGTAGAACCCGACTCACCGTTCCGACCTGAAATATATCTTCCGGCCCCGGGTTTTCAATGCCGGGATCCTTTTGCGTGGCCAATAGCAAATATCCGTCCTTTTCTATCGCCTCTTCAACAGCGCGAACAGATTTTTCGCGACCAACAAAAAGAGGGAGAAGCATATCGTTAAAAATCACTACATCCCGAACCGCCATTAACGGAAGTGTTTTGGGCAAGGTTGCCTCTTTTTCATTTTCTTCCAGTATACTTACAAGATCATCTTTGTCGACTTCCGCCATTTTGGCTCCTGTATAAAATCGCTTCGCGATTTTATGAAACGTCCGTCTTCGACGGACTCAATAGAAGGATTTTTTTTTCACTATCAAGCTGTACCAAGCTATGGTCAACCAAACACAATACTATAAGACATGATTCTTATTTGACAATAACAATATTGATGGCGTCGTAAAAAGTCCCAGCTATGGTTGAATTCGTAACTTTTTATGAGTGTATTTTGTCTTTGGTGTTTAGTGTTTGGTTGTTTAACAAGTTGGTATATCAGCATATATTTGAAACAAACCACTAAATACTAGCAGACTTCGCCAAAGTAGCTTTAGCTACGACGGCTGAATTAGCTACGACGGCTGAAAACACCAAACACCTGATAATTTCTGATTACAGCAACGTATTTGCCAGCTTTTTTTCACCGAAGTTCATCGGCATGACGACTGCAAGGATGCTGAGAATAAAAGCCAGGCCAAACGACCCGAAGATCCATATCCGTTCAATAACAGTCAGCACCCTTGCGTTGATATCCGCCATAAAAAGGTTGTAAACCGGTCCAGCTTCCAGGACTATAACGGTACCGATGTATCCGGCACATACCATCATGTAAAGAAGTCCTCCGAAACTCGTCACTGCTTGAGCAGGATTTTCGGATTTAAAATCAGGGTACGCGGCACCAAAACCGATCCCCATGGAAACAATTCCCGGGACCATGAAAAATACATTTACTATGGAGAGCACCATCATAAAGGGGGTAACTTTGAGAAGAATATTGGTAGCAATAATCAGGATTTCAGTTAGAGCCAGCAGAGGAAAGAAATAGATAAAGAACTTTATCCACAAAAAGCTTCTGAGCGTTATTGGCGCTGATTTGACAAGCCAGAAAGACTCCCTTTCGCTACTTACGGCAGGAAAGGCAAAACGCGCTGAAACGGCGGTAAGCACAAAGGTTGCCAGCCCCATGTTCAGAAAAGAAAGCAGGTTTTGAAGATAGACAGTTTTTATGGGGGCCTTTGCCAGGGGCAGAGCATTAAAATTGTAGACATATATCACTACCAGGGCCCCAATAAGAAAAAGCTGGGACCATTGGGTTTGATCCCGGAAAAAGGTCCGGATCTCTTTGACGGCCAAGGCCCTGACCGGACGTGACAAAAAAAAGAATAAACGACCTGCTGACATACTTCGTTTTATAAGCCTTGACGGTGCAGTCTGAGTTTTTGACAGCCCTTTGATGTAAACGGCATCTGCAATAATGATATTGATAAACACCACCACCCCTGCAAAGCTCCACGAAAGTGAGGTATGAAAAAGGCTCTTTACAATTTTGCCTTCAAGTATTGTTTTGAGACTGTCAAAAGCCCATGTGCTTGGAAGATAAGGCGGCGCCGGCGTTTTTAAGGCTTTCAGATAAATAAGGGTAGTGGAAAAAACCTCCGGATCAACCAGACGTTCCGGCCTTAAAAAACGAAAGGCAAAAAAGAGCACCAGAAAAAAAATCAGACCGAGGAACACAAATATACTCTTGATGCGACCCGCCGGAATGGCAATCACGGTAAGCATTACAAGCAAAGAACTGATGCCGGATGCAATTATGGAAAGGGACAAAAGAACGAAAATGATATTGCCATAGAAAAACATGCCGGCTTGATATACAATTCCGTATGAAATAAAGACCGGTAGAGTATATACGATTAGCATCCAGGAACTGTCAATGGTGCTCTCTATCCACCTTGCAATAAATATCTTGTAGCTTGAAACCGGCATGGAATGAACAAGGGACAGATCTCTGGAAAGATACAGTTTCGAAAGCGATGTTAGAATGCTGCTGAAAACCAGGACCGAAAGAAACGTCAGCAGCACCATGGATAGAAGTTTGTAGGCTAATATGTCACCAAGCTCTTCAATCCCCTTAAAATAACCGAGGACACGCAAAGAGACAGCAAAGATACCGCCCCAGAAAAGAACCCCGATCGTCCCGAAAACCGACAACTTAATCAAGGCTTCCTTGTTGTCGCTGGAAAAACGCTTAAACTTAAAGGACAAAATCCTGGGCTTTAGTAGTGTGATGACAGCTTTCATTCTTCAGTTAAACGCATAAACACCTGTTCAAGGTCCGCTTCGCCGGCATCGGTGAGGCGCCTCAGATCCTCGGGTGTTCCGTTGGCGACAAGGGAGCCTTTGTGAATGACACCGATGCGATCACAAATGTCTTCTGCCACTTTGAGGGTATGGGTCGACATGAAAATGGTTACACCCCCGGCGGCAAGGTGCAAAAAGAGTTCTTTCACCATTTTGATCGCCACCGGATCGAGCCCCACCATCGGTTCATCGACAATAATGACTTCCGGTTCATGCAAGAGCGCCGCAGCCATAACAAGCCGCTGCTTCATGCCGTGTGAATACGATTCTATGAGTTCACCGGACCATTCGGAAAGTAAAAACATCTCCAATTGTTCTTGAGATCTTGCCGGAAAATCATTCTCATTAACACCATAAAGATCTGCTGTGAACTCAAGAAACTCCATGGCGGTGAGCTTTTCATATAGATACGGCCTGTCCGGAATAAAGCCGATTTTGCTTTTGGCCTTTTCCGGGTGCTCTTCCATCCGGATACCACAGATCGTCACGCGGCCTGAAGTCGGTGTTATGATCCCTCCCATCATGTTTATCGTCGTGGTTTTGCCGGCCCCGTTGGGGCCGATAAAGCCAAAGATCTCGCCCTTGGGCACAAAAATATTCAGGTCGTTCACAGCAACTAAATCCGTATATTTTTTGGTCAGTCCGGCAAGTTCTATCATAGCACCTCTATTGAGTGTCCGTTGTCCTTTGTCCGTCGTCCGTTGCTAAGCAATAAGAAGCGAGATTATATTTGAAGCTCCCGCCCTAAAGAGCGGGGGTTCTGCCGTTCGGCAGTGCTTCGCGCCCGGTAAGGATTTTAGCTAATTTAATATAGCTCCCCTAGATCCCGCCTTAAAAGGCTGGGCTTGCGGGGAGCCAGCCGGTCAACTACAGGTGAAACACAAAAAGAGGCCCTAAGAACCTGTAAAACCACTGACTACGGACAACTGGCCACAGACGCCTAATCGAGTTTTGGTTCGATTAGGGTAATACTTAACTTTATCTTTCCTATAACGTTCATCAAATCAAGCTGCTGTTTCTGCTGCCCGCTTGCAAACCTTATGTGGGTCACATCTGCCGGTATCTGGCCAAAAAGAGCATCCGCCGTCACCCACTTTCCAAGGTACAACAGATTCCAGGCGTGGTAGTAAAACCGCCCGTTTAAATAAACCAGTCCGGCTTCAATCTTTACAGGTATGCCTGTCGCCCGCGCAAGGGCAGCCAGCAGCACGGCATGCTCATTGCAGTCACCCATACGATTCTCGAGGGTAGAGAGGGCGTCAGGCAGGGAGAGAACCGGTCGCTTGTCGATATTTTTATAGACCCAGTCAACCAGCTTTACAGCTTTTGTTAACGGCACTTCATTCCCTGATACGATTTTTTGGGCCAGTTTGCGTATCTTGGGATGATCAGACTGTACGAACGGAGTCGGTTTTAAAAATTCTTGTCTATCTTCATGCGATATATTCTCAGCAGCAAAAGACGCAAGATCCGATAATGACTCTATCGTTATCGTCAGTACGTTATCGACCAAAGACTGCCTGCCGCCGTGCAGATCAATATCGTCGTATTTGATACCTCCAATTGCAACTGCCAGCCTGGTCAGTTTGTCAGCATCGTCAATTAACACATTCGAAGGGATAGAAGCAACTGTTGTAAGATCCTGACTTGCTTCTAAGGGAAGGCCGAAAAGCGCATTATCACGTGTTGTTTTTTCTAAACTGATCCCCAAAAATCCCTTTTCTTTAATCACTTCACCGTTTTTGTCTATCCATGCCAGCTGAGTTACGCCTTTAAACATTAGCGACAATTTTACCGCCGTTTTTTTGATTCCCTGATTCAGGACTTCCTCACGGCCAATAACCTTGACAATGACCGCCTCCCTTCCCATTGTAGCAGGATCAAAAATTTGAAAGGCAAACTCGTCTCCGGGCACCAAACCGGAAGCCGCTACTGCTTTTAATATGCCGGGTATAATATATACTCTCTCCTTGAGCTTGATATCAATCTTTCGTTTGGATCCGGAACTCTGTGTTTGAATGGAAAGTAGGTCGTTTGAAATAGTACCCGCGACCACAAAACGAAAACGGCCCGAACTAATCTCAAAATCAAACGACGAAAGCGTAAAATCCGGATTTAGTCTTCCGCCTGTATTGAGACGTATGTCCTGGACCAGCCCCATTGTATTAATGCGCATATGTATTTTTTCTCGAAGTCGGTACCCGTTAGCGGTTTTTGCAAAAGTTGTGTGTGAAGATCCAATTTTGCGGCCGTTTTGAATAATATTCATCCATGAATCCTTGGCAGGCAGGGGATCAATGGCTGATAAAGATACGGTTTTGGGATTAACATTCAGGCTGTTGAACAGGCCCAAGCGTAGGGAAAAAAGAACTGTAAAAATCAACCCGAATAGAGCGGCACAGATCCAGAAAGGTTTTGTTTTGTTCCATGGCTTAGTAAACGGAAGATGCATATGCGTTCACAGGTTCAGTGTTCAACGTTCAGGGTTACCTTTCTGTTGGGTTCACAAAATCAGAGTTCACCGCTGCTCGACCGACGGCAGGCGAGGTTCAGCCGGCGACGAGCTCAGCCGAGTCGGGTTGTCTTTTATTTAAATTACCCGCTGCAAGCAGCGGGTAATTTAAATTTAATATAGAAAAATAAGAATGTTGTGTCAATCGAGAAATCAGCGCCGGAATCATCTGAAATCCGCCGAGCCTGTACCGCTTAGACAAATATCTTTACCTCCCGTAATCAACACGATTCACAACGAGTGGAAAACTTAGTTGACATCCAGGTTTCTTTCTCTTACAATTTTTATAATTAAAAGCAATGTGTTGGAACAAGTATTTTCGAAACAATCGCTTAATTTAGGTTATAATCTCCTTCAGGGGGGAGCATGGCTAAGACACTTCAGTTTTTCATTGTTGATGATGACCAAATCTCTATCAAACTGCTTAGCAATCTTCTTAAAAAAGAATCACACCTAGTATCTTCCAACACCTCTAGCACCAGTGCCCTGATAGAAATCATCGAAAAAGTACCCGATTGTGTGATTCTGGACATGATGATGCCTGAAATGGACGGTCTTGAACTTATCAAAAGGTTGCGCGCCGAACCTGACCTGGATGACACCAAAATTGTTGTGGTATCCATTAAATCTTACGAGTTCGACCGTAAACGCGCCTTTAGCTTTGGTGCTGACGGTTATATCACCAAACCAATTGATGCGACAAAAATCGTCGATCAATTGCACCGCGTCATCGAAGACCGTATTGAACTGACGTTTTGGGGGGTCCACGGCACCCTCCCGGTCCCCGGCAAACAGACCACAAAATACGGCGGCAACACATCTTGCGTCAGCCTGGAGTTTGCCAAAGGCAGTCTTTTCATTTTCGACGCCGGCACCGGCATCAAAGCATTATCAGATTATCTAGTCGCCGAAAATCGCCCGCTGGTGGGCGCCAAAATTTTTATCTCCCATCCCCACTGGGACCATATCAACGCCATACCATTTTTTGTGCCGTTGTATACTCAAGGCAACGAAATTGAAATCTTCGGACCGTCACACGGCGACATTTCCATGCGCGAGCTGATTTCAGGACAAATGGACGGCGTCTATTTTCCCATTAATATCAAGGAATTCAGCGCCATGGTCACTTTCCGCGATTTGAAGGAAGAAGAGTTCGAAATAAACGGCATAAAGATAAAAACCATGCTGCTTAACCATCCCGGTCACTGTCTGGGATACCGAGTGGAATATAAGGACAAATCGATCTGTTATGTCACTGACAATGAACTCTATCCGAAATCCAACCAGTTTTACAATAAGTTCTATTTGGACCAGCTTGTCGATTTCGTGGCGGGTACCGACATCCTGATCACCGACTGCACTTACACTGACAAGGAAGATGAAGCCAAGATCGGATGGGGCCATTC
>JAQYVG010000120.1 GCA_030145595.1 Desulfobacterales bacterium
ATATTTTTAGATCAGCTCACCCTGGGAGACAAGGTCGACAGTCCCGATGCGACGTCTATGCCGGTCAAACTTGGCATTGCACTGCTCAAAGACAGCAACGGCCGGATCGCATTGGATGTTCCCGTAAATGGCGATCTTAGGGATCCCGAATTCAGCATTGGCGAGATTCTCCTAAAAATGCTGGGAAACCTGTTTGCTAAAATTGTCAGCGCTCCATTTGCCGCCATTAACTCCACCTTTGGCGGCGGTGCCGAACTGAGTTATATGGACTTTGACCATGGCAGTTCTCAAATCAACGAGTCCATGCACGAACAGTTGAATAAACTGATAACGGCTCTTGAGAACCGTCCGGCTCTCCAATTAGAGATTCAGGGAGCGGTTGATCCGGAAAAAGATTCAATGGCGTTGCGGCGGATTCAGTTTGATAATCTTCTGAAATCCCAGAAACTTAAAGAGATGGCCCAAAAGAACCTTGATGCCGTACCGCTTGCACAGATCAAAATCGAACCTGCTGATTTTATAACGTATCTGAAGAAGGCTTATGCAGCGTCGGATATTCCCAAACCGAGGGATGACACCGGAAAGATAAAAAAACTGCCGATCGACGAGATGGAAAAACTACTGTTTACCGGTATTGATATATCAGATAAAGACCTGCGTCGTCTGGCCCGCAAAAGGGCTGCCGGTGTCGAAAGTTATATTAGAAAAAGCGAAAAGATTGATCCGCATCGAATCTTTATTCTGGGGCCCAACAGCCTGGCAGATCGAAAAAATAAGGAAAAGCATAAAAGCCGGGTCAATTTCTTTCTGAAGTAGGGTATTACCACCGTTGTAGTGCTTATCTTGTAATAGTCTTCGAAATTCGGTCGTAAGAAAAGCCTCTTGCATTATCATTGGTCAGTTATTATTCTTTTGCAAGAGCTTCGTTGATATTATCTTAGCTACTTCTTCTTGGTCAAGTCTATTGCAATCGACAATAATCTCGGCATATTTATTATAAAGAATTTGTCGTTCGTTGTATAAGTCTCTGAATGTTTGGTTCTTTGCTTTTGCTATTCCCCTTGTCTTAAAATTATGAATCCTTTTTTTAATTAATTCGTAGTCTACCTTGAGGAATATTACCTTTGATATATTCAGCAAATGAGTCATTGCTTTTTCACTATAAGCGGCGCTGCCACCAGTTGCGATGACATGATTTTCAATATTTAATTTTAGGATTTCTCTCTCTTCAATTTTTCTTAAAGTCAGGTAATCGCTTTCATCGATAATTTGTTGTAACGATTTTTGTTGGCTAATTTGAATGAGCACATCCGTATCAATGAAACCAAGCGACAAAAACTTTGCAAGTATTATTCCAATTGTGCTTTTTCCTGCACCAGGCATACCGATAAGTGTTAAATTAGACTTCATATACCTTTTAGGGTAAAGGTTCATCTGTATATGCAATGTTAGCTTCTTCTGACTTATAGAGCGGCAACTGCTTTCCTGCCCGAATATCTTCCACCCAATTAGGATTTAATAAAATGGATTTTCCACTTAATGCTATATCTGCACTTTTTAGGGCATCTTCTGCACTGGCCCGATCATATATCTGCCCACAAATCATCAAGGGTAAATCAGTGACTTCCCGGGTGATCTCTGCCATATTTTGATCAGTGCCAAAAGCTTTATCCTTGTACCCATAGGTTGAAACAGAAATTACATCGATAGGTTCCTTTGATAACATTTTGATAATCGCTTGATATTCTGCCTTGCTTTCAAACAAAGAAACTTCCATGTCTGCAACACCCCAATTGGAAATTCTAAACGCCAAGAGACGATCTTCAGGAACCACTTTGTGAACGGCCTGAATGACTTCATGGGCAAAACGGAAACGATTTTCCACTGATCCTCCATAAGAATCTGTTCGCTGATTGGAATAGGACGATAAAAAATTATTTATAAGATAGCCATGAGCTCCGTGGATTTCTATACCATCAAATCCTGCTTCAACAGCTCCTTTAGCGGTCTCAACAAAACCATTTATAACATGCTTTATGTCAAATTCTGTCATCTCATCCGGTACAGGATAAGGCTCTTGAGTAAGTGGATTGTTTTGCTTCGGTGTTATGGGGCTGGGAGCTATGACTCGGTTTGCCGGGTTTATTTCCGGCCATGACATCCGCCCACAATGGAACATCTGCAATATTGCAACAGACCCTTCATGCTGGATTGCTTTAACTACAGGTTGCCAGGCATCAATCTGTCGCTGCGTTAACATACGAGCCTGTCCTGGATAGCCTTGAGCACTTTCATAATCTGTAATAATCGCTTCAGTATAGACGATGGCTGCTCCATTTTTGGCCCTTGTAATTAAAAAATCAAGTACATCCTGTCGGGGGATACTCTCCCCGGGAGATGACATGCGCGTCATGGGCGCAACACCAATTCGATTCTTAAACGTTAGCCTCTTTAATTGGAATGGTGTAAAAAGAATGTTGTCACTCATGCTAAACCTCCTTATGTTTTATAAAAACCGATTGAAATTTTGGCCTTACTATTGATTTGTTTTGGGGTCGGGCCACGGCGGCCGACTATAATAACACCCTAATTGAGCGCAAACAAAATGAAAAAAGTCAATTATTATTTAATATTTCAGCACATAACATGTGATCAAGCCAGTATGTTATTATCCGTGTATACGTAAATGGTGTCGCACCATTTCCCTCGAAAGCCCTGCAACCCGCCTATCTGAGGCGGAAAAGCACGGCAGATGCGGTGAAAGCAGTGATCCCGCAGATTACGTCCCCCCGGATCAAGAGCTGCATGACAGCATCGAACAGCCGGCCCGGTGACGGGCCCAATCGGGGCGTTTTTTAGCAAAATCTTCCTTGTCGGGTTGTTCGTCGTAAGGGTGGCGCAGTAACTCAAGCAATTCGTCGACCAGCGAAAAATCACCTTGCTCAGCCTTGTCGATGGCCAGTTGGGCCAGGTAGTTTCGCAGCACGTATTTGGGGTTAACAGCGTTCATGTGCCGGCGTCGTGTCTCATGAGATGTATTGTCCTTACATGCGCATCTCATATAACTGCGCAGCCAATAGCCCATGCGCGTTCGATACTCGCGTGTCAGCTGTTCAGGTACGTAATAAGCCTCCATCAGCGGGGTCATGAGTGTTTCGTCACTGATATCGTTTAAGGATTCGACATTTACATCAAGCATGGCAAGCCGCCGAAAAAAGATCGTCATATCCGTCTCGACCAGTGGCAAGATGGCGAGCAGTTCGGTGAATAAAGCATCATCAGTGTCGGGCTCGAAGGTATTTAGGCCCAGTTTTTGGGCCATCATTGTTTGCCAACCCTGCTGAAAGCTTTGCGTATAAACGTCCAGTGCCTGTTGCAATGGTTCAACTTGTTCGATTAACGGATAGATGGCATTGGCCAGCTGAACGAGGTTCCAATGGGCAATTTGCGGCTGATTACCAAAACAATAGCGGCGGCCGCTGGCGTCAGTGGTGTTAGGGGTCCAGGTGGGATCGTAATCTTCCAGCCAGCCGTAAGGGCCGTAATCAATGGTGAGGCCAAGAATGGACATATTGTCCGTGTTCATCACGCCATGGACAAAACCGACGCGCATCCAGTGCACGATCATGTCAGCGGTTGTGCGGCACACTTCCTTGAACCACTCAAGATAGGTCTCTGGCGACGGCGCGTCCAAATGGGGGAAGTCGGTGCGGATGGTGTAATCCGCCAGTTGTTTCAATACCTCGGTTTCACCGCGTGAGGCGAATATCTGAAAACTGCCAAAACGTGTGAATGACGGCGCGACGCGACAGACAACCGCTCCCGGTTCCAGTTTGGGGTGGCCGTCGTAAAACATATCCCGTACGACTTGTTCGCCGGTTAATGCCAGGCTTAAGGCGCGCGTAGTGGGCACGCCCAGATGAAACATGGCCTCGCTGCACAAAAACTCGCGCACTGATGAGCGTAACACTGCCAGACCGTCTGCTGTGCGTGCGTACGGCGTGGGGCCTGCGCCTTTGAGCTGCAGGGCCCAGCGTTCTGAACGCTGATTAATAATTTCACCAAGGTTAATGGCGCGGCCGTCACCAAGCTGCCCGGCCCAATTGCCGAACTGATGGCCGCCGTAACAAGTGGCGTAGGGCTCCATACCCGCCGGCAGATGATTACCGACGAACACTTGGAGAAAATCATCGGATTCACAGGTTTCAGCCGAAAGGTCCAGCAGTGCCGCCGTTTCCCGGGAATAGGCAACCAGCTGCGGTGCAGCAACCTTGACCGGCTGTACGAATGAGTAACACGCCTCCATCACCTGGCGACGCTGGTTGGTGGTTTCGGGATCAGCGGGCAGCTCACGGGTAAAGCGATTGTCAAACGTCAATGACTCCAGGGTACCGCTTGCGCCCATTTCTTTTCCCAGAAGGTCGACAATCGTGCTTTCTATCGCATCGATGTCGCATTTTTCAGCTTCATGCGCACCGTCGGCAAAACAGTTTTGATGTTTTTGAGGATTTATATTCAGGACCATGATGTCGTCCTTTTTTTAAACAAGGTGCTTTTGTGTGTCAATGACAGGGTGCCCGATTATCAGGGTTTCTATCCGCAGCAGTTATTCGCCCCCTGCCTGGAACTACTGTAAGCATCATTTTAATCCGCGCAACGGATCGCTTCGGCTGAGGGGAGGTTCATTTCTCATGAAATATTAGGATGAGGCCTGATAGGAGTTGAATGCAGACAACTTTATACGGTCTTATATGTCCGCAGGCGGCAAAAGTTATCAAATAGATGGCACTCTCACTTGCTAAGAGCAGGCAATAGAAATGTGCTGTAACCCTTTCTATAGCTTTCTGTAGCTTCGATTAAACACGGAAAAAATTTTCTGAAATCGTTTTCGATAAACTCATATAGGTCTTTTAAGATTGCCATTGCTAATTCTACAGAGAATCTCTTTTTAATTCTATAATTTATTCTGGTTAAAGCTGTTTGAATTCCATCTAACTGGCGGTAAGAAAGCAATGTATTTTCATCAATCATTACGGGAACAAACTTTTGCAGCCTTGGAGGCAGCTGGGCAATGTTTTTTTCTAAAGAATCGTAAATATACTCACAGAAGTCTTCAAGAGAAATGATCGCAATACGCCCGAAATCTTTGGCAAGAAAATGGTCGTAAAAAACGTCTACCAAAACTCCGGAAAGCAGACGGAAGTGCTTTTCTAATCTCTTTTTGCTCGTTTTTACCAACATGTGGGTATCGGTAAATCTATCCACAAATTGATGCATTGAAATACCGCTTTGGATGCTCTGTGATATAAGTTTTCTCTCGGAGCCTCTAATAAAGTCCGCAGCTAAATTTCCTGAAATAAAATCGGTTTCCTTGGGGGAAAGTACTAAATGTGCTAGAAAGTTCATTTCCTTAAATTCACGATTTATTGCCTTGATTGTATGATCCCGCATCCCAAATTTTGATTTCATCAAAATCATGAAAAAAAGTCAAATCTGATGACCGTCCCAGACCGACGTAATTGCAGAATGTCAAATTAATACCCTAATCAATGTTTAACGCCGTTCTCCGCTGTTTTCTAAAGATGCTGACTTGACTTGGACATCTTTGTGCTTAGGTTTGTAGCATTAAAAATTCAAATCAAAGGAGTCTATTGTGGAAAAAGTTGAGAACGGTCTGTTCGTAAGCGTTGATTACAAGGGAACGCTGCAAAATGGAGAAGTATTCGATACCAGCCAAGAGAACCAGCCCCTTGAGGTAAAAGTGGGGGCAGGGCAGTTGATAGCCGGATTTGAGAATGAACTGATAGGGATGTCCTTGAACGATAAAAAGACCTTCACCCTCGAACCGGAAGAGGCTTACGGGAAAAGAGATGAAAATCTTAAACGCGACATTCCCAGGGCCGATATTCCGCCTGAATTGAACCCCCAGGTCGGCATGACGGTCGGTATGCAAACCCCGGAAGGGCGTCAGGTTCCAGCCCAAATTGTTCATTTGGATGATGAGAAACTGACCTTGGACATGAACCATCCACTGGCCGGCGAAACGTTGAAATTTGAAATTGAAGTGGTGGGCATCAGCGACACACAGACTCAGGCTCCGTCCGGGTGTGGGTGTGGATGTGACTGTTCATCGGACAGCTGCTAAAATGAGGATAATGTTACCATGGAGTCGCTGGAAATTCTTGAGGACAGGCTGAGAAAGCTCGAAGAGAAAATCAGGCAAGCCAAACTGCAACTACCCGCTCACTCCATAAAACCACCCGTGATGATAACACTGCTCAACCTTGAAGACGAGCGTGACGCGATCCAGGAACAGATTAATTCCATTAAAAATAAAAACCAGTAGATTCCCACGGGCGTAGGCCCGTGGGAATCTACTATATCAAGATGTTCCTGTGGCCCGGCCCCATTTAAACCGACAAACTGCTCTCCGGCGGTTTCATAATATCGCTATATTTTTCCGTGAAAGTCAGACGGCGGGACAATCCATTGATCGCGCAATTCTTTTTAAAAACGTCCAGACCAAAAGGATGGATGGAAAAAAGGCTTGAAGTGTCAACAAAAATTTTTGCGGCACTGCCGTTCTGTACCTTTAAATTTATGATGAAGTACACAGTTTTTTATTGATGCTTTTTCTTTTCCTGCTTCTCCTTGCGTTTTTCTTTAATGGTTTTTGTCGGCTTCTTTTTCACATCCTTTTTGGAGTCTCTTGGCTTTCCCATTTTTTTCCTCCTGAGTAAAGCATTAACGTATCAGCCCGGAAATTGCACGGGTTTGGAGCGTTCATTTAGTTTTATTTCATTACTGTAGGGCGGATCCCATCAGGATTTATGCCATCGTTAGTTACCAAAACCTCTTTGTTTCCAAATCTTTCGAGATATCCCTTTAGGTTATATAATTTAAGACAAATGACGATATCCTCCGGATCGCTATCGCTGACGAATTCACTGGAAATACCTATATTATGTTTTGTTTCACCAGTGGGTGCATCAACACGAAACATATAGCTACTTGATTTGGAATCACGCATGTTCTCAATAACACATCCGGGAAACAACTCTTTGAGGTAGTTTTCGATTCCTGACAGTTTGTCCTTTTCGCCCAAACAGCCGCCTCCTATCGCCAAATTGATCCCGCAGCCTATGCTGCGGGAGTTATATAAAATCGGAGCACGATTTTATTTTCAATTTTACATTTTATCCGCAAGGAATTCCTGAAAACGCCTCCAGGATTTTTTGTCCGCATCTTCTTGATAGCGGTTTCCACCAAAAACGGTAAAAGCATGTTGTGCACCACCGTAGGTTATCAGTTCGTGTGCAATGGCGGCCGATTCCAGTTCTTTAGCCAAGCCAGCGAACTGGTCCATGGTAATGTTCGAATCCGCTGAACCATGCATAATCAAAATTTCCCCCCGAGTCTTGGCATAATTTTGTCCTTCCGGTGTCTTTAGGCCACCATGAAAAGTAGCAAAACCTTTAAGATCTGCCCCGGACCGTGCCAATTCGAGCACTGCCGCGCCACCGAAACAATAGCCTACAGCGACAGCATTCTCGATCTTGGCTCCTCTTTTTTTCGCCGTATCCAAGGCCCCTTTCATCAATGCTATCATTTTCTCTCTGTTTTTATAGAGTTCTCCGGTATGCTGGCGTTTGTCTGTCACCTCAGTTGGTCGCACTCCAGCACCAAATAGATCCGCAGCAAAAACAGCATAGCCCAATTCAGCGAGCATATTGGCTCGTTTGATCTCATAATCTGTTAGTCCGTCCCAATCATGAATCAGTAACACTAAAGGTGCTTGGTTAGAAGGAGTAATGTAATATCCCTCATAAGATTGACCATTAACCTGATAAGTAGTCAAAGAGCCTGTGGCGCCAAATGCAACAGGCGGCATTACCAGAAACGCAAACACCGAGAATGTGAAAAATAATTTAGAAATAAATTTTAGTGCTTTCATTTTCATTTGTCCTTTTTTAACTTATTTATTGCGATAAAGCAACGGCCTCAGCAAAAGCCTTTTCCATATCAGGTATCCTAGTAATTTCCGGCACAACCTGAATATATCGGACAATACCGGTTTTATCCACAAGTACTATCGTTCTGGCTAAAAGTCGTAAATCATCAATCAAAAGACCAGCGGCAAGCCCGAATTCTCCCTCACGGTAATCGGATAAATATCTAATATCTTTAAGTTTAGCTTCTTCTGCGAATCTCATTTGGGCAAAAGGTGTATCCCGGCTGATCGTAAT
Organism: Desulfobacterales bacterium; assembly: GCA_030145595.1. Classification (GTDB taxonomy): domain Bacteria; phylum Desulfobacterota; class Desulfobacteria; order Desulfobacterales; family UBA11574; genus Desulfatibia_A. Next base: position 8,247 of record JAQYVG010000120.1, read on the forward strand.
GCGTTGGACGATAGCAGGCAGCTTGTCTCCTTTTTCGCCAAGGTAATGGGTCTGGGCCTCGCAAACTTTCGTATCTATCGATGGTACGATACTTAAAAATAGAACCTTTCCTTTTTCCTGAGATAAATCTACCATCTTCATACTGCCGGCTTCTGTTAGCTTTACTGAAGGCAACGGTTTGCCAATCGCTATTGGTTTTCCAAGTAAGTTCATCGGCTGTCCTTTGCGAGTCACTGATCCACCAGGCTCCGCAGATCCTGTATCAATATCAGGGGTAGAAACCGTCGTAGCACAAGCTGTAAAAAACAGCATCCCTCCAAAAATTGTTAGTATAAGTATATTTCTAATCATAGTTAGATCTCCTTTTAAATAATTTGACGTATGTTTTAATTAAATTGTCATATATCTCATGTGCTAGCGGTGGGGACTCCACCAGTTCCTCCTCCCCTTACATACCCCGCCAGCTTTCATCGGGTTGGTTAATTTTAAAAATACGAACAATACATCTGAAGTCAATGGTGCTGACCAATAATAGTATTGTCTAAAATAGGACTAAATGGGAATGTTAACAATTCGTGTAACTAGGAATTCGGGGACGATGGTAAAACATGAAATCCGCTGCCGTCGTGTTATTTCGTTGTAAAGCGTGAACAACTCGTGCTAAAGGGCCTTTAATATGATTGCACTTAATTCTGTCACCAAAAAATTCGGTACATTTACGGCGGTCGACAACATAACATATCGCATCGAGAAGGGCGAATATTTCGCTTTACTCGGTCCGAACGGCGCTGGCAAAACGACGGTCGTCCGCATGCTCCTCGACTTTATCAAACCGACTTCGGGCAGCATCACGATCGACGGAATACCCGTTTCCAACACCGAAGCACGCAAACGGGTCGGATATCTGGCCGAACATCACATGATCCCCTCGCATCTTTCCGGGCTTGAATATCTGCGGCGGCACGCTTCTTTAATTGGATTGGCCGGAAAAGATGCACTAATGGAAGTGGACCGGCTTTTGGAAGTGGTTTCCATGAAAGGCAGGGAAAAAGAAAAATCGACCGCTTATTCCAAGGGCATGAAACAGCGAATCGGCCTCGCAGCAGCTCTACTCGGACGGCCCAAATTGTTGATACTCGATGAACCGGTGACAGGTCTCGATCCGATCGGTATCCGGGATGTGAGAAAAATTCTTGAGAGCCTGCGCGACAACGGTGTTACCGTGTTCTTGAATTCCCATCTCCTTTCGGAAGTGGAAAAGACATGCCAGACGCTGGCAATAATGAACAACGGAAAAATCCTCGTCAAGGATTCGATTCGTTCAATAATAGAGGACGACGAGACGTTGGAGGATGTTTTTATAAAATACCTGAGCTGACGTTTCAAATCGTGACAGAATTAATATAATTGTTATCCTAAGGAAAATGAATAACTTTTTAAAAATTACCGGCTACACCATTCGCGACCAGATGCGGCACAAAAGCTTTTATGTTTTGCTGGGGCTTTCCATTCTGTTCGTGCTGATGATTCGCGGATGTTACAGCGGCCAATATGTCGTCAACGGGAAACAATTGGACAACATTAT
>JAQYVG010000121.1 GCA_030145595.1 Desulfobacterales bacterium
AAGGTTCAGGGTTCAAAGGTTCAAGGTTCAGTTTAAATCTGAACCGTGCCCAATAATAATGTAACCCGATTCGGCTGAGCTCGTCGCAGGCTGGACGGGGAACTGTGAACCCGGAAGCCAGTAATCAGTTATCAGTAACCAGTAGTGATCAGTTATCAGAAAACAGTATCCAGAACCCAGCATCCAGACTTCGGCGAGCTCAGTCGAGTCGTATCCAGCAAGCAGTGATTAGTGAACGCTGAACCCAGAACCCTGAACGCTGAACCCCGGAACCTAGACCGACCTAATGTCCAATTTATGTGCAATCCCGCTGTATATTAGGTTTACGCTCATTTAGGGTTGGATTTTTTCCTCAATTACGGTAGGATTAACTGTCTTCACCTTTTTCATCCAATGTTACGAAAGAAGGAGCCTCTTCGAATTTGCGAAAAACATGCGCCATTATAACAATATTCCTGTTCTTAATTATAACGATTTTATTCTGTCTTTATCTGGATCTTCAAAGCTATGCCAACCAACCAGCTGCTGTCGAAACAGGGGAAAAGGTGGTGATGGTACTCCCGGGCCAGGGATTTAAGGCCTTTGCCCAGCGGCTGCATCAAGAAGGAATTATTGACCACCCAGATAAATTCGCGCTGCTGGCACGCCTTAAAGGACATGATAAAAGTATAAAAGCCGGCGAATACAAGTTCTCCTCCGCCATGCCGCCCGGTACAATCCTGTCAATACTGGTCAGTGGAAAGGTGCGCCTCTACAAATTTACCGTACCTGAAGGTTATAATCTTAAGCAAATTGCTTCACTTGCTGCCAGGTCAGGCTATGCAACCGACACCGATTTTTTTAAAGTTGCAACCGATGCCGCACTGGCGCATTCGATGGGGATTGAGGCTGAAACTTTCGAGGGTTATCTTTTTCCGGATACGTATCACTTTCCCAAAGGCAGCAGCCCGGAGATGATCATATCTGCAATGGTAAAGCGTTTCTGGGCCGTGTTTGAGCCTGAATGGAAGAACCGGGCCAAAACCCTTAAACTCTCCGTTCACCAGGTAGTAACCCTTGCATCCTTGATCGAAAAGGAAACCGGCGCTGCCTTTGAGCGCCCTCTGATTGCATCGGTCTTCCACAATCGCCTCAAACGCCGCATGCGCCTTGAAACCGATCCTACTGTCATTTACGGCCTTAAGGATTATAACGGCAACCTTACGCGCAAACATTTATCCATGCCCACGCCCTATAACACCTATACGATTTCCGGGCTTCCTCCGGGACCGATTGCCAGCACCGGAATCGCTGCCATTAAAGCCGCCCTCTACCCGGCGGACACCCAGTTTCTATATTTTGTTTCCAAAAAAGACGGTACGCACCAGTTTTCAACCAATTTCAAAGACCACAATCGAGCAGTACAAAAATATCAATTGCGCAGAAGGAAAAAACATTTATGAAGGCCACGGCAGAAACCGACCCAAAGGCTCTTGTAAATACGACCTTAATCCGGGAAGCTGTCCTTGCAACAGTTGTCGAATCAAGGAAAAAGCTGACTCCGGCGGAATTGGAAAAGAGACTTGTACAAAATCTCGGAACCCGGAAAACAGCAATAAAAACGGCGATACGAAAACTGGTAGATGACCGTGAGCTCATCTATTCCTATCATTATGGCTGTTCATTTCTGGAGCAATCTTTTAACAAACCGACTCGAATTTCGCCTCGGATTGTGATCAAACCGCCGGATACTAAATACAGGCCGGAATCGGATGAAGTCGTCATCAACATTCAGCCGGGAGTGTCATTCGGCAGCGGCGAACATCCGACTACCAGATTGGCACTGCGGTCATTAGAACATGTTTTGTTTGACAGCGAATTTTACCGAGGCCAAAAGGACCTGCCGGCTCTTGATATCGGCACGGGCTCAGGCATACTGGCGATTGCTGCCGCCAAATTAGGGGTAAAGCGCGTTGTGGGAGTTGATGTAGACCCTTGTGCCAGGGTGGAAGCCCAACAAAACGGCCAGTTAAACAATCTTGAGCGTCGGCTCGAAATCCACGCGCAGCAAGTGGAAACCATCGATCAAAAATTTGGGCTTATTACGGCCAACCTGCGGTACCCGACTCTTAAACGGCTGTCGCCATGCATCGCACAACTTTTAGAAATTGGAGGTGCTTGTATCGTTTCCGGCCTAAAAACAGACGAAGAGTCCGATCTTGTCAGGGTGTATTCGCAAAGCCGCTTAAATTGCGTCTGGAAAGCATATGAGAAAGACTGGGTGGGTCTGGTCTTTGAGCGTTTCCCCTAATCCGGGAAACCGAACCAAAAAAATATTTATCACGAAAGCACGAAATTTCGAAAACACGAAAATTATAACCCGGGCAAATAGTGATTACTATAAAGGATCGTCTGGAAAGGCAAGAAAATCCTGTAAATCCTGGCTTGCCGCGGCGTAGCTTTAGCGAAGACGGGTAGATCCTGTCTAAATAAAGAATAGATGACGCAGACAATGGATATTACAACATACTCAGATGCACAGCTGGCCGGACAGCGCCTCATGGTCGGCTTTGAAAGCACTCAATTTGGCCGGGAACTTGAGTTTCTTATCGATGAAATAAAAGTCGGCGGCATCATTCTATTTGCAAGAAATTTAATCGATCCCGGGCAAATCAAACATCTGTGCTTCCAGGCGCAGGAATACGCCCGCTCGAGAGGGCAGCCGCCCCTGCTCATCGCCATCGACCAGGAAGGCGGCCAGGTAGCCAGACTCAAAAAACCTTTTACCCGGTTTGCAGGAAATCCTGCGATGGAAAGCCGCCTGGATGCCGAACGCTTTGCTCAAATTACGGCAGCAGAACTTGCCGAGGTCGGCATCAATATGAACATGGCGCCGGTTTTGGATGTTGCCTTCCACGGCCCCGAAAGCATCATGGACGGCAGGTCCTTCGGACACGACCCGCTGTGGGTTGCAGATCTGGGAACGACGGTTATCGAGCATCTGCAGAAAAGCGGGATCATGGCGGTTGCCAAACACTTCCCGGGAATCGGACGCACAACCCTCGATTCACACCTTGACAGGCCCGACCTTGATATCGACCTTAACACATTAAAAGCAACAGACCTTTTACCGTTTGAAGCTGCCATACAGTCTAAGGTAGCCGGAATCATGCTGGCGCACATACGTTACCAAAAGCTTGACGCCCTGTGGCCGGCAAGTCTGTCACCGCTTATCGCCGGGGATTTTCTGCGCAATCGTATGGGGTTTGACGGCATCGTTTTAACAGACGACCTGGACATGGGCGCCATTAAAAAGCATTACGACATCAAAAGCGCCATTCACCAGATATTGCTCGCTGATATCGACGTGGCCCTGATTTGCCGCAGCCGACCGGATATCGAAAACGCATTTAATGAAATATTGAATTCCCTGGCAAGTTCGCAAACTCTAAAATTAAAAGGAGAAGAATCCGCAGGACGGATACTGAAACTGAAAAGAAAATACCTAACGAGATGAGTTGCGGGTTACGAGTTACGGGTTGCGGGTTACCCAGGCTTCGCCTGAAGGCTACGCCGGGCAAGCGGGTTGCGGGTTGCCATTTCTGTATTTAGATTTCAAAAAAATATGATTTCTATGATATTATTATATAAGCGGCCACGCCTGCTCCTGTGATCCCTGCCAAAACTTACAACCATAACCGGTGAACTGCCATGCGATTAAGACCTCTGATCCTTTTATTGCCGGTTTTATTACTGTACGGCCATATGTGTTCTAAAGCGCTTGCCCAAGAGGCTGAGGTGGCGCCAATCAATTTCGCCTATGCCACCTGGATTGGCAGTGGATACTACCAGCTTGCAGACCGCAAATTGTATGTGTTGCGTATACCGCTAGCCATTCCCCTCAGGGCTGTGAATGATGACCATTGGGGGATTAACTTGCTGCTGCCCGTCACTTTTGCTTATGAACAATTCGATTCTATTTTTTTAGATTCCATTACTGATGATAACCCGGGCACTGCCTTTGTGCCGGGTGTCGAGGTACAGATTCCGGTTAGCAAAAACTGGATTCTGAAACCGTTTGGGCAAATTGGTATCGGATACAGCGAGTCGACGACCACCTATATCTATGGCGGCGGCATTAAAAGCCTTTATAGTTTTCAGCGGGGCAGGGTAGATTTTGGCCTCGGGAATTCGTTGGTCTTCGCTGGCGAAGATGCCACCGGAAACAGCGAAGACGAAGGTTTTTCGATGTTCCAGGTCGGGCTGGATGCGCGCCATTTAATAAACTTTTCTACAGGAAATCGAGATGCCGATATCGGCAGCTATGTTGTTGTTTCCCAATTTCTGGATACACTTGATTTTTTCGGAATCAACGGGGAGGTATCCCAGAGGACGAGGGCACTTGTCCAGATCGGGCTAACCCTGGGCATAGATCCACCAGTTACTTTGCTAGGCATCGATTTTTCCTGTGTCGGCATTGATTATACGTTTGGAAAAGATTTTAGCGGTATTGGTCTTAATCTCGGATTCCCATTTTAGGTGTAAATTGGGTGGACCTAAAGCTTGAGCCTATATCAACTATGGTACCTATGCCTTTTTGATGTTAGCCTCATCGGGTTCTTAAACCCTAATTGATCGTAAACAAGACGGAGAACAATCACTTATCAAGGGCAGAGTTGTTACGGCTCTATAATTTGTTATTGAACGGAGATGATTTGAGAAGAGTCAAAATTATCAATGGTGTGTCTCACTGAAACACACCCTTTTAAACCCGGATTTCACAAGTCAAAAGGGAACCAAATGAAATCACAAAAATTTATCTTAATGCTCTTGTTGTTTGTTGCCTTTACTTTTACGATGGCCAGCTGTGCTGCCACCGTTGCATACTCGGGCGAGCCGAAAGATATTCCCATTCTTCAAAAGTGGAGCGGTGACTATCCGATTGTTCATCTAAAATGGTTGCCCGAAGGCCGGCAAAAATCGCGCAGCGGCTATATTGGTGACGCTGCAATTTTCGCCACTGTTTGGAAGGCATTCAAACCTGGAGAGAAAACACCTGAAGTGGATTTCAGCAGGAATTTTATTGTATTTTCTCGCAATGTGGACTTCTACAACCGCACATCCATATTCAAGATTACCCTGAAGGATGGCGTGATCAAGATCCTTGCCATGGAGACCCGGTCGGCGCTGCCGATCGAAGACAAAGTCGCAATGGCCATGGCTGTGATTCCGCGTGCCGGAGTGGAGTCCATCCAAGTTGGAAACGAGCAGATTCCGGTATCGGCGGACAATTAAAAGGTGAGGCGCCTCATGAAAAAGAATCTACTCATAGGGATGTTTGCCTGTTTTTTTGTCATCGGCGGCGTCATCTCATTTGGTGGTGCCAAGATGGATGATGCCAGGATTGTGAACTTATCAGCAACTGATCCGCTGAATGCTACCTATATGGTCGAGGGTCAAAAAATACGATTGATCGATGGCCGTAGTGAAACAGAATCTGTGCCCGGTTCGGCAACCAAAGTCATCACCTCAGTGTTTGGTAAGCCGGTCTATGGAAACATCGACGGCGAGGGTGATGTGGACGCTGCGCTGATTTTAACGTACGATTCCGGGGGCAGCGGAACCTTCTACTATGTCGCGGCCGCGCTCGACGTAAACGGTTTTTATCTTGGTACCCGTGCAATACTTCTCGGTGACCGGGTAGCGCCAAAAAATATCAGTGTACGCAACGGTGTGATCGTTGCGAATTATGCCGACCGTAGACTGGACGAACCGATGGCTGTTTCACCGTCGGTCGGCCGGTCGAAGTACTTGACTCTCGAGCGCAACGTGTTGAAAGAGATAGCTCCTCTTGACGATGGAGAACAGGTTCTGGATGGTTGGGTAACTATTGGCCACGAAGTGCGATCGTTTATACCGTGTTCGCCGGCAAGAGAACTTTGGCTTCCGGGAAATTCACCGGCGTTGAATGAAGTTGTGGCAGCCTATCGAAAAGCACTCCCCGGTCCAATGCCGTACACGCCTCTTTTTATGACCCTCGCCGGCAAAATTGCCAAGCCTCCAACTGATGGATTTGGGGCGGATTACGAAGCGTCGTTTTTTGCTGCGCAGCTTGTTCAGATGTTTCCACAGGGAAACTGCAAGAGCGGTTTGATCTATGTGGAATCTCCATTGCCGGGCTCACGGGTGGCATCACCCCTCAGAATCCGTGGGCATGCAAGGGGCAAATGGTTTTTTGAGGGGGATTTCCCCATTGTCCTTGCGGATGCAAACGGGAAATTTATCACCCAAGGGTATGCCACCGCAAAAAAAGGTTGGATGACTGAAATGTTCGTACCATTTGAATCAGTGATTAAATTCAAACCGCCGCGTTCCGGTAGTAAGGGCACCCTTGTTCTCAAAAAAAACAATCCAACCGACCGGCCGGAATTCGATGATGTACTGGAAATACCGGTTTTTTTTAAATGATCAATCATTCAGTCAGATTCCATCCCTACGACCGAAGTGGAGCTTATCTAAAAAAAATATGGGCCGAAACAAATATGATGTACCATTATAGACGCTTAGTTTTTCTGTCATTGCTGCTAACATTCGGATATGCCGCGTTTTTCATCGGTCAAGGATCGGCAAGTGCTGATTCTTGGCAGAAAGTTACTTTTGATATGAGCCGGTTGGATGAAAATGGTCTCTATGGGCCTCCAAACGGAAAACGCGCACTTTCATACGAATTCTGCATTCCAAATACAAAGAAGCATAAAGCTGAAGTAAAGAGAATTGATTCGACGATTCAGTTTATACCTGTATCACCAGGACGCATCGGATGTGATAGGCATGAATGTCTTTGTATCGGTTCGACGCATCAAAAGGATTTCAAGTTGGTCTTACAAAACTTGGTAGGCTTGGAATACGTGAAGCTTATTAATGAATGCTTTTTTGAATAGACATGATACAGCCAATTTCTGCAACCAGCATGTAAACTACTGGTGGAGCGACGCATGTATCCACGCTGCACTTATTTGTATGGCTAAAAAAGATATTGGGGTGATGGTTTCTGGTATGAAATCTGTGATACCTCCAACGATTGCAAATATATCTCGATTGCCCGGCGTAGCCTTGGCGAAGACGGGACCCCTGATGCCTACCCTCTGCTTGCCCGGCGTAGCCTTGGCGAAGACGGGACCTCTGTTGCCCTACCCCATTCTTGCCCGTGAGAAAACATCATCCGCAAGGCCCGACACCTTTCCGGCGACCAAATAGTGATAGCCCATAGCAGCAATCATGGCAGCGTTATCTTGGCAAAGCTCGACTGAAGGTATATGAACCGTCAGGTCCTCAAGACCGGCATCATGCCTGACCTTTTCCCTAAGACGACTGTTGGCGGCCACACCTCCCACCAGGGCAATATGATCGCATCTTTTGGTCTTGGCGGCATGGATTACCTTATAGGAGAGGACATCAACCACTGCTTCCTGGAATCCGGCTGCAATATCAGGAATCTGCCGGGTACAGTCATCCTTATGGATCTGAATATAGCGTTTTACCGCTGTTTTCAGACCACTGAAACTAAAATCAAAAACCAATTTATCCAAAAATGGCCTCGGGAAAATGATTTTATCCGGATCTCCTTCTTTGGCCATGCGATCAATCACAGCCCCACCCGGATATCCTAATTCGAGCATCTTGGCGACCTTATCAAATGCTTCTCCGGCAGCATCATCCCGGGTCTGCCCCAACAATTCCATCGCCGTGTGGGAAGTGACATGATAAATGCTGGTATGACCGCCGGATACCAGGAGTGCTACGAATGGAAACGGCGGCGGGTCAGGTTCCAGAAAAACGGAATTGACGTGACCTTCTAGATGATTGATACCCACCCATGGCAGGTCCCGCATATAAGCAAATGCTTTGGCAAAACAGAAACCGACCAGCAGTGCTCCCACCAACCCCGGGCCGCGGGTCACGGCTACGGCGTCCAGCTGTTCAGCGTCAACGCCGGATGCCCTGACGGCCTCGTCAACCACCGGCACAATCGCTTCAATATGTTTGCGGGAAGCCAGTTCAGGCACTACGCCGCCATAGGGATGATGTACTTCATGCTGGGATGATACTATCGAAGATAATACGGTTTTGCCGTCAGCGACCACTGCGGCGGCGGTTTCATCACAGGAGGTTTCAATACCGAGAATGATCATATCATTCCCTTAGTTGTAAAATTTGTTTATTTTGCGGTAAAAATCAATTGTTGAGTAGCACATTATTTCACGCAAAGGCGCAAAGCCCGCAAAGGACAACAAAGATAATTTTTTAAGAATCTTAGCGTCTTTGCGCCTTTGCGAGAGAATCTTATTTAAGGCCGGTTTATCCGGGTTAGAAATGGAAACCGGCTATATCCATTTGATCCTGTTCCCACCAGCCTCCTTGCGTTCCATGATTTCACCGATAGCAAAGGCTTTTTCGCCCATAGCGGTTAGACGTTCCAAAATTTCCTCGGTTGCATCTTCCGGAACAACTGCAATCAGACCGATGCCGTTGTTAAAGGTACGCATCATCTCCTCATCGGAGATGTTGCCGGCCTCCTGAAGATAAGGAAATATCGGCGGAACTTCCCAGCTTTGCTTGCGCAGCATAATATTGCATCCATCGGGTATAATACGCAGAATGTTATCCACAATGCCGCCGCCCGTAATATGAGCAAGTCCCAAAACAGGCAAATCCATCATCATACTGCGAACAGTCTGTGCATATATCTTTGTGGGCGTTAACAGTTCTTCGCCGATTGTTTTGCCCAGTTCCGGTATAAATGCATCGATCTTTAGCTTAAGGATTTCAAAACATACTTTGCGTACCAGAGAATACCCGTTGCTGTGAAGCCCGCTTGATGAAATTCCTATCAGTCTATTGCCGACACGAATCTCCGAACCGTCGATAATTTTACTATTATCAACTATGCCGACAACAAAGCCGGCCAGGTCGTATTCATTTTTTTTGTAAAAATCCGGCATTTCAGCTGTCTCGCCACCGATCAACGCACATTTGGCCTGCCGGCATCCTGCTCCGATTCCTGTTATGACATCAGTAGCGATTTTGGTGTCCAGCTTTCCCATTGAAAGATAATCAAGGAAGAAAAGTGGTTCGGCACCCTGAACAACAATGTCATTGACGCACATGGCAACGAGATCAAGGCCCACGGTATCGTGCTTATCCATCATGAACGCGATTTTAAGCTTGGTGCCGACACCATCGGTTGAACTGACGAGCACCGGATTGTTAAAATATTCGACGTTAAGTGAAAACAGACCTCCAAAACCGCCGATCTCTCCCATAACACCGGATCTGCGGGTTTGTTGGGCAATCTTTTTAACGATATTTACCAGCCGGTTGGCTTTATCAATATCCACACCGGCATCAGCATAAGTAAGAGAATTGGTCATCATAGTCTCCTGCAAAACCCACGAATCTAAGCTTTTTCAGAAAAAACTAATCTGAATTGGCCTAAAAGTCAAAATAAATTTTTGACATAAAATCTCTAGTATTGTAGATAATAGTAAAGAGTTGCTGTTTTTGTCAAACTTACAAAAATTTAACATTTAAAGCGTTTCGTAAAAAATTATGTTTTATTTCTAACTAGTGTCTATCCAGAAATGAGGTTTTTTGTTCAATATCAAGGCATGCGAAAAAAATAGCCACCCCGAAAACGGCTCGGGATCTTCGTCAGGCATATGTGTATTATTCCGAGGATTATTTTTTGAGCGTAACGCAGAGATTGGGCCTCCGGCTCGTAGAGGCGAGCCTACGCCTCGGAGAGCAAAAAGACCATTTATGGATGGAC
>JAQYVG010000122.1 GCA_030145595.1 Desulfobacterales bacterium
GTGTTCCGTCATTTTATTCGAACCAAACTTTTACCGCAGTTGGGAGAAGTTGTAGACACTCAATGCGGATTCAAGGCATTTAAAGCAGAAGTGCTAAAAAAAGTGTTGGAACGAATGACTGACAAGCGTTTCTCGTTTGATATGGAGTTACTATTGCTGACGGCGCTGCACTGCAGCCGGGGGGGCAATGCCGTGGGAAAAGCGCCAATAGTCTGGATAGAAAGCAATGAGGAGTCAAATTTCTATACTGCACAAGCAGGAAACAAGGATGAAATGTATTAACTAGGTCCAATCCCAAAGCACTAGGCCAAGAGCAATCGCCCAGAGCAAGAGCAAATAGCTGGTGATCACCATTTATTGTAAGGTAAAAACTTCCCATTCATGGTAACGATGACACGATCTCCCTTAGGATTTTTCTCTTTTTCGACATCTAAGATAAAATCGATAGCACTCATGATGCCGTCACCAAATTTTTCGTGAATAATTGCCTTAAGAGGCATTCCATAAACCTGCATAATTTCATAAAAACGATAGATCAGCGGATCAGTGGGGACTACAGGGCCTAATCCCTTCAGGGGGCATTCGGTAAGCGCTTCGGCCGCATCAGGGCCAAGTCCCAGGGCAAATACAATTTTTTCCGCTTCTTCCTGAGAAGCGCTGGCCTGCCGGTAAAAAACAGCCGCAATCCAGACTTCATCACGTCCCACGATAGTTTCCAAATCAGCAAAACTCAATGATTTCTCTTTTTTAGCACCCAGCAATATCTTTGTGATTTCTAACAGTTCCATTCAATACCTCCTGAGATGATTATTGTTAAAATTTAAGATTGCCTGAACGTACACCGGAGGAAAAAATGTGTCAATAGAGGATACGGTTTCCCAATCGTGCAAATTTTGGGGCTTTATTGTTGATAGGGTCAAGGCAGGTATCAAGCATTGCTGATAATGCCGAAGTTAACAGGCTGAGGGAGGAAAACCCCCGGTTACCCGATTATACGTTTATTTAACTTAGCGCTCCTCCGAATCTTCTAACCCGAAGGCCAGCGGCTCCTCCTTCCAATATCGGCTCAAGCTTTTCTTCGATTCCATTTCCAATCGCCCACTGCAGATAGGCGTTGTAATGGTCTAAAGATTCAAAATCTTCAACTAAAACCAGAGTGTTGGTTTCTACCTCCTGGAACACTTCGACACTGATGCAGCCATCGAAAGCGCGCAACCCGGGTAATGAAACATTAACAAGCTCTTTTAGTTCTTCTAACTTACCTGGCTTGGCAGGAAACTCGACGATAATCAAACAATTCACGATGCTAACTCCTCAACAAGATAGTTGGAAACTCACAGACCTTTCTCAGCCGGTATCGTATTCAATTACGCATAAATATATTATACAGAACTCGTTTTATTCCAACATTAATGGATTCTGTATAGTGCAATATTACTTGCCTGTATTGATAGACACTATCAGATTAGTATCATTGAAGATTCGTTAAGGCAATCGCAAATATTTTGGGCTTCGTTTTTTGATTGGTGGAAGGCCGCAATCTTCAATTTGGGTTCCGAAGGATAGACCGCAAAATATGGTGTTCCGGTTTCAATCTAAACCTTTCCATTAAATAGGAATGAGGGTAGTTTTGTCATTGCTTTTGTTGTTGCATCATCAATGCTTTTTTAAGGTTGTTTTTTGCGTCAACATAGCCAGGATTTATCCGTAGCGCTTTTCGAAAATGGGCAATAGCCCCCTCGATATTACCCTTACGAAAAAGAGCAATAGCCAGACTGTTGTGTGCTTCCTCAAAATCAGGCTTTATCCGCAGGGTTTGCAAATAATACTCGATGGCTTCTGCTGTGCGACCCTGCTTGTACAGAGCATTACCCAGATTGTAGTGTGCCTCCTCAAAATCAGGCTTTATCCGCAGGGCTTGCAAATAATACTCGATGGCTTCTGCTGTGCGACCCTGCTTGTACAGAGCATTACCCAGATTGTAGTGTGCGTTCACATAATCAGGCTTTATCCGCAGCGCTTGTAAATAATGTTCGATGGCTTCTGCTGTGCGACCCTGCTTGTACAGAGCATTGCCCAGATTGTTGTGTGCCCTATAATTGTGGGGGGTTTTTGACACAACATCGGACCAGAAGTTTGTATTATTTTGCCATACAATGTTTCTTTGGTATGTCCAGATAGACAAAATTATTACAACTGCGCATAATATCGCTAATCTCAACCACCGCCGATGCATATATCGACAAACTAACTGAACCAATAAAAGACTCATTAACATCGAGGGGAGATATGTACGGTGTTCAAATATAATTTCAAGTCCTATTACCGAGGATTCGACAATCAAATTTCCCAAAAACCAAAAAATGCAAAAACTCGTCAAGCTGTCCCTCTTGGCCAGATACACGGCCAGTACAAACAAACTGGCAATTAGAACTATTGAAAACAGAGTGCCCACCGGATTAACCAAAGATAGAGAAAGCGAAAAGTCATGATTTAAGTTTAGCCGAGATGGATGCGGGAACAGTAAAAGACTGATATAAAAGATTACTACCCGAAACTCGGTCATAACTCTTTGCCCAAGAGTAAATTCGCGGTATGCGTAGCCGGACAGAATACTTTCTATAGGATGCTTTCCAAGATAGAGGTAGGAAAAAAAGGAAAGTAATATCAGCACTCCCACAAAATAGTGTAAATGACGCTTCAGCCAAGTCCAACTCAAATCTTGGAAAAAATACCATTCATAAAGAAAAATAAACAAAGGTAATGTTACAGCTGTTTCCTTAGAGCCGACTGCAAGGATACCTGAAAAAATGCAGCCTACAATAAACGCCCACTTTCCCCAAATTTTCTCTGCAAGTCGAAACTTTATATATAGCAGCAACGTCAAAACATAAAACATTGCTGCCAAGCTATTCATCCGTTGCACAATGTATGTTACCGATTGTGTTTGAATCGGATGAACCAGCCAGACTAAGGCTGTGAAAAAGGGAATCCATTTTTGAGATCGATTAAAAGAAGTCAACGGGTCTACTGTTTCCAGGGTAATTTTTGTAAAAAAATACAGTAATATGCCGGCAGCAATATGGATCAGCATATTCACTAAGTGGTAGCCAAAAACATTGTATTGGTGGAAATAGTAATTTAGAGCAAAACTGATGTTGGCAACCGGTCGATTTGAAGCCGGGCTTTCAAACCCTGCGCGTTTAATACTGTCGAATGTAATTTTGGTTAGGCGAATGTGTGGATTGTTATAAATATTCTGCGTATCATCGAAAACAAACGGATTTATAAAGGTGTTTGAATAGATCAAGAAAACAACTACAAACAACAATATCAGCAAAAGGCTTTCACGTATAGATGAGTTAGGTTTAGATGGGTAGTTCATTTTTAAGATGGTTATTCTGGCGGGTCTTAATACATTTCATTTATTGTTATTTTATTTAAACTGTAAATGCTTGGTTGCCTTTATTGATAGTCCCTATCGAATTAATAACATTGAAGATACGGTAAGGCAATCGCAAATGTTTTGGGGCTTGATTTTTAGTAGGATTCAGACATCTTCAATTTGGTTTCAAGAGGTAAGACCGCAAGATATGGGATTTTTCGACTTCAGCCAGGCATGCTGGTGAGGGTGTGATCGACTGAGATACACAACTCCCTCATTCCAATTGGCCGAAGCCCCTAAGTCTGATATTATAAGCTGTTTCATTGGGAAATAGATATTGATTTTTCTAAGCTTGTATATTATTGATTGTACTATCGATAAGTTGTCATATTGTGGTATTTTCGCCTGCGTGCAAAAAACGCAGATTCGATTTTATTTGACTAAAAGAGGATATTTATCATTATGGGAGTTCATCTCCTGAAAAACATACCCTATTTTTCTGAACTCACAATAGAAGAGATGCAAAATCTGGTGGCGAGTTCACAAAAGCAAAAATATCCCCGTGGAAGTATAGTATTGCATAAAGATGATGCGGGAGATGAGACCTACCTCATTATGATAGGTAGGGTTAAAGTTATTATTACCCACACAGACGGAAAAGAGATTATTTTAAACATCCTAAAATCGGGTGACTTTTTTGGCGAAATGGCTGTATTTGAACATATGCCGCGCTCTGCGACCGTTGTAGCGGAGGAAGACTGTGAAGTATTGATCATGTCTCGAGAGAACATAACAAATCTGATAAAGAGAAATCCTCAAATAGCCTTTAAACTATTGTCGGATATGAGCAGAAGATTGAGGGAGGCCGATGAGCAGATAAGCGGCTTAGCGCACCTCGATGCGCAAGGAAGGGTGGCCCAGACACTGCTGAAGCTTTCAAAAGAAGCTAATATGATTACAGATGAAGGTTATCAAGTGTTTCCAAAACCGCCAATAAAGGATATTGCTGCCATGTCCGGAACATCCCACGAGATCGTTTCACGACTTTTAAGTGAGCTCACTAAAAGAAGGATAATAGACCTAACCAAAGAGTACATCGTTATCTATGATAGGTTTTAATACCCAGAATTACAGTCTATAACCTCTTTTAATCTTCACCACACCACAACATATAGAAGCGGTCGGTTATCGTTTCAATTCAAGATGTCTACATCGATTGTGATTATCAAATCAATATCATTGAAGATTGGGTAAGGCAATCGCACATGTTTGGGGCTTGATTTTTAGTAGGATCAAGGCAGAGTACCAGACATCTTCACATTCGGCAGAATTAGAAAACCTCAATATATGTGGGTAAAAAAAAGCATAGCCTATCAAAGGCCTTCTACGAGAAATGTATATTTTAAAAACCGTTTTCACTTAGCTTTCCTCTAAAGTGATAAACCGTGGTATAGCATTATAGGAGGACTGAGGTTGCAGTCAGTGGTAGTTATTTGATTTATTTGTTAAGGAATGTTAATTTAATCTAACAAATATAAGTTTCAAAACACTTATAAAAATTATCAAAAAGGTAGTATGAATGGAAACAAACGCTGCTAACCTAAATCGACGTGTATTCATATATCAACTATTAGCCGGCAGCGGTCTGGGCATTACTGGTCTTCCAGGGTTTATGCGCACCGCCCTCGGTATGGGTACAT
Organism: Desulfobacterales bacterium; assembly: GCA_030145595.1. Classification (GTDB taxonomy): domain Bacteria; phylum Desulfobacterota; class Desulfobacteria; order Desulfobacterales; family UBA11574; genus Desulfatibia_A. The sequence goes on from JAQYVG010000122.1 coordinate 5,086, forward strand.
TCTCCGTTACCCAAGGTATGCGAAAGGTTCTGGGAGATGTAAAAATTAACGGAATTTCGGCAGAGGTTGGGACCCTTGTGAAAAATGGAGACGTTGTTACTACCGGACCGGATAGCTATGCAGTTTTTGTCATCGACAAATCCGCCTATCTTGTTCGTGACAATACCCATGTTGAGCTGTCCAGTAAAACTTCTGATCAATATAAAGAGAAAATCGTAAATATACTACGTATTATTAACGGTAAAATGTTGTCTGTTTTTGGCCGCCGCCGGAAAACTATTATGACCACGACTGCCGTCATTGGTATTCGCGGAACAGGAATCTATGTGGAAGCTGAACCGCAGCGAACTTATGTTTGCACATGCTATGGCGTTGTTGATATTACGGCTAAAGCAGCGCCGGAGATCAAAGAAACAATTAAAACCACCCACCATGACTCCCCTAAATTTGTATATGCATCGGGTACAAATCAATTAATAACAAAGGCGCCGGTCATAAACCATACCGACGCAGAGCTTATTATGTTAGAGAAATTAGTTTGGCGTAAACCACCATTTGTCGAGGAAAAAGGTGGTGGTTATTAAAGATCAAGATGAAAGTGAGGTCTTTATTATTATTTTCAATTAATTTAAGTCGATAGCAGATTCGGAATCCCAAATAAAATTCAACAACCCGACATTAAAAGTTAAAGGCAGAGCCAAAAAGACTCTGCCTTTTCTACAAATAAATTGCTCCATCAATAAATATCATTTCTGTTTTTTATATCGAATTTGAGATCACCCGTTAATCGAACATCTGCTGTTCCGGCATCATCACCAACGAGCAATTTGACATTCACCACATTAGTTGTGCCTGTCAAATCAAACCCTTTTGCCTTTACCTTAAATTCGAAGGTGTCAGTATCTATTTCTTTTATTTTTGCATCAACCTCGATACCATCGATTGTTCCTTTGAAGTTATATTCTCCCGGTTTCTTTTCTATGAATGAATTGGCAGGTATTACTACGTTAAAAGAATTAACTGACGCTTCAACAGACTCATTAAACAGATCAATACCATCACTGTCTTCACCAAGTATAAACTCACCTTTAACCTCAAACTCATCAGTGACAAGTTCATCTTTGATTTTGATTTTGTCTTTGGTTAGGATAATGGTGGCGGGTTCGGGGTTTGGTGTCGCGTCTATTGTCAAGAATGAAGATACGGACAAATGTCCTCCTAATGGATTGGAATTATCTTCATTCATCGAAATTATTTCTAAATCAAGGGAGATCGAATTAATTGTAAAACCTTCATAATCTATTCCGCTTGTTCCTGTGGGGTCGTCGAAAAAGAGGTAGGATTCTTCTGAGCTACCGCCTCCACCTCCCATCCCATCTATACTAATTTCATACTTAATAAAACCGTTTAATCCATCTGTGAGTTTGGCGACTCCGTCATCGAATGCTGTCCCGGTAAGTACTTGAGAGAGCTGATCGCCAAGTTTAGCACCCTCGAACAAAACGTCGCATAGGACAACGTCATCAGTATTCATAAACGGTCCATCACCAATGGCTAACCGAAATGACACATAAGGGGAACTGATGGTAAGCGGGAACGCCGATAGCGCTTTTTCAATAGATGTATTCGGATATGCATTACTGTTGGTGACCCACATTAATAATAATACGGGAACCATCAACAGATAGAGCAAAAGCTTTTTCATACTCCCTCCTCCTTATAGTTATGAGGGTCAATTAAAGATAAGCGATTCGCTTTATATCAAAGACAACCCGGCTATCTTCATGGATCTGTAGCTTTTAGTCTCCCGATTTGTCGGGATTTAGCTTTGGATAAAAGCTGCTCCACTTTCAGGTGAAGGTAGGCAGCCTTTGAGGATTTCTATTCAGCCTCCGTCCAATACAACAATATTTAATATCAGCATGCATTCAGAGCAAAATTATTTCATCAAACGGTACGCAAAAACTATGCAAGGAAACAAAAAGCTACAGAATATTGATATGATATTAAGCTATCTTAACTGGTTATATCTGAATTGTTATTATCCTTTTTTTTGTAAATGAATCAAGTAGGATTGTGAGGGGTATGTAGTAGGTATAGAGCCTACCCATAACCTATTAATTTATGATAGAGCTTTTTTGAAATATTAATCAAATTTTACATAATTTGAAGATATACAAAGGATGGAAAAGTCAGAACGGATTGTTATTGTGGGCACAACATGGCCACCCAGATGCTCAATGCCGATGCAGATATAGTAACCATCCAGGATCTCTTGGGGCACACGCGAATCAAGACTACACAGAGATATTCTCAAGTATCTAATCGAAAAGTACAACGGGACTATTACAAGGCGATGGAAAAAGTGCTGCGACGTCATAGCCCTTACAAGAAAGAAAAGCTTGACAAAGGGGTAAATTTAAGAAATGTAAAACAGTAAACAACCCACCAATATAAATAGAAAAAACAGAGTTTATGTCGTACAGCTTGCCTCAATCATGCATTTGGGAAAAGTGAAGATTTGTAACCAACATCACCATGTCAGTACTCCTGTCTATATAGAAAAAATCCCCTGAGGTTCTCATGCAAGTTGAGTTTGCGAAATCCCGCTTGCGGGGAGCTGGGCCAAAGAACAATTAGAATGCACCCCGGCACTCCAACCACTAAAGAGGTTTCAGAAAGTTATTTATATATTTATGGATATTTCGCAAATCACCACCTTTCCTTCTGAAGGATCTCTTTTAATAATACATGTCGAATATTTATCTTCTTTCGCTGTTTTTTCAGAAATTCATGGTATGACGCTCCTGCAAAGCACGGATACGCATTTGAACAGATCAGCGGGCGGTTGTCGAAGGAAAGCAAACATCCGTTTTGCCGAAGAACAGGGCATTGATATTTCCCGTTATTCAAAGCGAGCTGATCTGCCAGCGCGTTTTGCTCCGCTACGGTGATGCTGCAAAGGGTTATAAACAGATCCAGACGATTCAGATTTTTCGGGAAATGCCATTTGCAGCACTCCCCTTTGCAGACGGAAACCGAATCTATACACTGCTTAACATAACCGAACCCCAGGGCTTTCTCATAAATCTGACGTCGAATATGGTTTACTTCATTTACCACCCCGAGGGCCTTGGCTCTCTCCTTTTTATTAAGCTTATTAAAGATACTTATTGCCGCCTTCAATTCCCTGCACAGAAGTTTCCGGTAATCCTTCATTACTTTAAACTGGTTTTCAAGTGTAGTTATATCGGAATGCATGTCGTTGGTAGGTATGACGACCCCATTTATATAAAAAAGCGAAATTGTATGACCGTGCCGCAAATCCGGTTATTGATTCCTTACGGCTTATACTGTTTTTAAATACTCTCGAATCATCAACGCCGCAGTGGTTCCCTCGCCCGCGGCACTGGCCACCTGTTTGGTACTCTTGTCGCGCACGTCGCCGGCAGCAAAAACCCCAGGTACGCTCGTCTCTAATATATGAGGATCGCGGTTTTCGTAACCCTGAGGCCGCTTACCGCTGTGAATCAGGTCGTGGCCGGTAATCACAAAGCCCCATTGATCCAGCAGCACCCCGCTTGCTCCAAGAAATCCGGTATTTGGCGTCAGCCCGATGAAGATAAAAGCTCCATCTACCGGCAGTTCGTTTTCTAAACCGGTCTGATGGTTTAGAAGCAGCAGTTTTGTAAGTTTGGAATGCTCTCCCACAAACCCCTTTACTTCCGTGTTCCAGTGCACATCGATTTTGGGGTTGCCAAAAACGCTCTCCTGAATGATTTTTGTGGCCTTGAAGCGTTCGCTGCGTACCAGGATAGTGACATGCTCGGCAAACTTGGTTAACAGCAGACTCTCTTCGGTTGCACTGTTTCCACCCCCGATCACGGCAACATGCTTGCCCTTGTAAAAGGGTCCGTCACAGGTGGCACAAAAATGCACTCCGGCACCAATATATTCGTTTTCGCCGGGAACATTCAGGCGTCTGTAACGGCTGCCGGTGGTAATAAGCACGGCGCGGGCGCTATAGTCTTGGCCGTCTCCGGTTTTTACACTTTGATAATTATGATGGCTGCGAAGCTCGATAACATCCTGGGCTTGCAGCAGCTCCACACCAAAGCGTTCAGCTTGCCGGCGCAAACGATTGGAAAACTCAATGCCGGCCACACCATCCGGAAATCCGGGTACGTTATCCAGTTTTTCCGTGCCGGCCGCTTGACCGCCAAAGGCGGCACGTTCAATGACCAGGGTGTCGATATATTCGCGGGCCGTGTAAAGTGCGGCTGTCAGGCCCGCCGGGCCGCCGCCCAGGATGATCAAATCATAATGGCTGCGGCTGGCCGTAGTTTTCAATCCCAGCTTGGCCGCAAGCTCAGCGTTGCTGGGCTCAACCAGAAAGGAGCCGTCAGGAAAAGTAATGGTAGGAATGATGCGCTTGCCTTTATTGGTCCGTATCACGAATTCTTCAGCCGTTTTGTCTTCTTCAATATCAATCCAGTCATAGGGAATCTGGTGTTCACCCAAAAACTGTTTGCTCTGCCGGCAATCAGGACACCAGTGGGCTCCATAAACGGTTATTTCAGATTTTGACATGGCAGGCCTCCCAGGTTATATACATAGGATCTCTCTTTATCTAATTCTTTTTGCGGTAGC
>JAQYVG010000123.1 GCA_030145595.1 Desulfobacterales bacterium
AACGAAAAAGCCACCACTTCATTAATATTAATTGAGCAGTACTAGCCCAGCAAGCCAGTACGAGCCACCAAATTAAGGAAAGTAGCATGGATTTATTATCGCCCAAAAACCTTGTATTAGCATCAATCGCTATGATTTTAACAAGCGAAGTCTTTTCATTCCTCTATAAAGTTTTGAATTCTATAGGTGGGCTTGTCGGAGGATTGGTTGTGCTATGTATATACGTATACTGTGGAGCTAAAGCTAGAAAAAGTGTACATTTAACAACATGGTTTTTAGTCCCAACAATTTTGTTTACCTTAGTTCCGTTGGCTTATAAATGGTGGCCAAATTCTGAGGAAGAAAACATTTCAGTATTTAATGTTTTAATACAGAACGTGCCTGTTTTAATTAGTTTTGTATTGCCTGTGATATTTTTATCAATCGTTTACTATAAGTTGTCGAAAACTTAAAATGGCTAACATTGCGCTTTCAGTCGGATTCGGCAAAGCCTCGCCGCTGAAGCACCAGGTTGGGTGCTTGAACGAGAATATGGTATTGACATAGAGCATACCTACGGTTATACTTATTGTGTTCACCGGAGGTATAACATTATGGCAAATATTAAGACAGCAATATCAATTGAAAAGCCTATTTTTGAACAAATGAATATTCTTGCAAAAGATCTAAATATCTCAAGAAGTCGCGTATTTGCTCTGGCCGCTGAAGAATTCATACAACGCCATAAAAATATCGAGCTTCTTGAATCCCTTAATAAGGCCTACGGTGATTTGTCTGAATCTGAACCCATTGTGCCAAAAATGCGTTCAAGGCACTATAAGATGGTGAAAGATCAATGGTAATCAACCAAGGCGATGTCTTCTGGATAGAATTCGACGAACCCTCAGGGTCAGAACCTGGCTATCGTCATCCCCATGTTGTTATTCAAAACAATCTATTCAACCGCAGCCGAATCAATACAGTCGTGGTTTGCACGCTGACATCAAATCTTAAGCGAGCCAAAGCACCTGGTAATGTGGCTCTGAACAAAGGTGAGGCCAACCTGCCTAAAAAAAGCGTAGTGAATATTTCCCAAATTTTTACCGTGAACAAAAGCGATTTATCAGAAAAAATCGGAACGTTGTCGAAAATTCGTATTTCTTCAATTTTACAAGGTATCAGGCTTCTCACTGAACCAAGAGAAGTTGATTAAGATAAATAGGCAGCACCCAACGCGGAAATCGATTTGAAAAATTGAAAGGAAAGAGAAAAGGTCAATTTAGTATTCGAATAAATAATCAGTACCGCATTTGTTTCAAATGGGAAATAGAAAATGCGGCTGATGTCGAGATTGTCGACTACCACTAAGGTTTAAAGGAGCCATAATGAACAAGATACATTTTACACCCATACATCCTGGCGCAGTATTGCAAGATGAGCTAGAGGAGGTGGGCCTTACTCAATCAGCACTTGCGAAACATATCGGAGTTTTGCCGAAAACAATTAATGAAATATGCCGTGGGAAAAGGGGCATTAGCGCAGAAATGGCAATGAAACTTTCAAAAGCCTTGGGAGGAAGCCCTCAGTTTTGGCTTAACCTACAAAACAACTGGGGACTCAGTCAATTAAATGAAACTTCTTTTCAGAGTATTAAACCTATTGCGGCATAAAAGCAATATAACCATGCTGTGGACCAAAAATGACAAATGAAGATGTGACTCCGCGCCACTCAAAAAAGTATTCTATCCCGTCGAAGCACACGAAAGACGATTCCGAGCACGTTCTCCAGAAAGCTTCTTTGGCCCACAAGGAAGGCAGGCTTGCTGAAGCGGAAAAAGGCTATCTGGAAGTATTGATAAGAAAGCCTGATAGTGGACAGGTGCTGAATGCGCTTGGAACGGTATTCTTGGACCAGTCCCGGCCGGATAAGGCCAAGAAAGTTTTTGAAAAAGCAGCCGACCTTAGACCTCCCTGTTTTCCGGCATGCTATAACCTGGCCAGGCTGAAGCAGCGAGAGAACGATCACAAGGGTGCCATAAGTATTTACAGGGCCATGTTGGAAAAGCAACCTGGTATTGGTGAAGCATGGAATAATTTGGGTGTCGCATATAGGGAAATTGGGGACCAGGATGAAGCCATATCCTGTTTTCGAAGGGCAGTGGCGTTCGCTCCTGACATGGCAGAGGCATGGAACAACCTTGGCGTGGCACAGGACGAGTTTAACATGATTGAAAACGCTTCAAAGTCATACAAAAAGGCCATTGAGATACGATCAGATTATGCATCCGCCCACTTAAACCTCGGGATTTCTCTTCAAAAGCTCAGGCGATTCAAGGAAGCCGAGGAACATTACAACAAGGTGCTTGAGACCAAGCCGGATGATGAGGCGGCAAGATTCATGCTCCAAAGCCTGGGGACATCGGCAACACCTGATGCCGCCCCGGTGGAACACGTGCGTAGGATCTTTGATCAGTGTGCCGGGACTTTTGAGAGGATCCTGGTTAAAGACCTGGAATACAAGACCCCTGAACTCCTGTTTGACCTTGTGCGCCCATATCTGGCTGAAGAAATGAATGTTCTGGACCTTGGCTGTGGTACCGGTCTGGGCGCTCAACTCTATCGGCCGTTTGCGAAAAGACTGATCGGCGTCGATGTATCGTCAAAGATGCTCGCAAAGGCCGCAGAGAAGAAAATCTACAACCGGCTCGAGGTTTTTGACATACTTCAAGACTGGGGCTTTCCCCAAAAATTTGATCTGATATATAGCTCTGACGTCTTTGTATATTTCGGGAATCTGGATACGATCATCAGGTCCGCATCTTCATATCTTGTTTGCGGAGGGATCATTGCATTTTCAGTGGAAAGACTGGAAGACAACAGCATGGAGTACCGGCTCTTTCCCAGCGGTCGCTTTGCACACTCACGGACATATATTCAAGATTGCCTAAGGCGTCATGGATTACAATTAATAGAGGAAACCAAAGCAGATATTAGGAAGCAGTCAGAAAATCAGGTTAAGGGATTATTAATTGTAGCAAAAAAGGAGGTGTGAGGGCTCGCAGTATACGACTACGGCGTCACCCTTGATGCCTCGAATCTGGGGCACCCTCGACTTTCGCTCAATTAGGGTGTTATAGGAATTAAATATGAGGAAAAGATGCGATTGGCTGACAGATGAAGAGATATATATAGAATATCATGACAAAGAATGGGGTGTTCCTGTTTATGATGATCGCAAGCTATTTGAAATGCTTATTCTTGAAGGTTCTCAAGCGGGTCTTAGCTGGATCACCATACTAAAGCGACGAGTGACCTATAGAAAAGCCTATGATAATTTTGATCCTGAGAAAATGGCAAAATGGAATTCCGGCAAAATAAACAAATTGTTAAAAGATCCCGGCATAATTCGAAATAAATTAAAAGTAGAGGCAGCAAAACAAAATGCCCAGGCTTATTTAAAGATCATAAAAGAATATGGATCTTTCAAAGATTTTCTTTGGTCATTTGTTGATGGAAAGCCTATAAATAATTCGTGGAAGTCACTCTCTGAAATACCTGCTACCACGAAAGAATCCGATGCAATGAGCAAAGCATTAAAAAAAAGGGGTTTTAAATTTGTGGGACCAACCATTTGCTATGCCTTCATGCAGGCAGTTGGAATGGTCAATGATCATACCACTACGTGTTTTAGATACAATGAAGTAAAAAACCTATAACCAATCAATCCACCTTCCTTTCCCGCCGTTGGCGGCATCGGGCAGGTGATTTCGAATGTTAGTACAAAGCAGGATACGAGATGAAAAGTATAATGTCAGATGATGGGACAGTTGTTACCTGCCAAAACAGCGGAGAGGGCCCACCACTCTTGATAATCCATGGAACGTCGTCAGATCACCATATTTGGCAACTTGTGGCCAATCGATTAACGGATCATTTTAATGTTTTCATTATGGACAGAAGGGGCCGTTGTGAAAGCGGAGATCATCCCGAGTATTCCATCGAAAAAGAATTCGCAGATGTTGCTGCCATCCTGAATTCTTTTGACGATACAGTCTATGTGTTAGGTCATTCTTTTGGAGGCCTTTGTACTTTAGAAGCGAGTTTGCTTGCATCAAATGTTCGGGAACTAATACTTTATGAACCGGCTACCGCGTTTGATCAAAAGAGGCTTGTGCTTTGCGATAGGATGGAATCTTTGCTGGAATCTAACCAGTCAGAAGCGGCATTAGTGTTCTTTATGAGCAAAATTGTTGGGATATCTGATAAAGAAATTGAATTTGCGAAGATTCAACCTGATTGGAAGGAGCGACTATCCGCAGCACATACAATCCCACGCGAAATTAGAGCTCTTGCCCATTACAAATATTCAGCAGAATCCTTTCGTAGTATACGAGTACCAACGACGCTATTTGTTGGAGGAGACAGTCCCCAATTTTTTAAAACCATGGTTTCTGAAGTTCAGGCGACTATACCCAATTCCAACGTAGTAGAGTTGTCAGGGCAAGGGCATATCGCCATGCGTACAGCGCCCGACATGTTCGCTGAACAGGTATTGAAAACTCTCTGGCACGATGAATTATAGGAAACATAGAAACATGTAGTAAATGGGGGTCGGGTCGAAAAAAATGAGGTTAAGTCTATGTTTGACCCTTATGTCTTTCAAACCTTCGGATAATTAGACTGAAGCAACGGCGTAAAATCGGCTTTGTTAGTGAAACCGATCATTGACTAAGAAAAGCTATTATTCTATAGATCATCAAAAGCATAGCGCCTGAACAGGCATTGATTTGATTATACTCAAACCCTAATTGAACGTTAACTCAATTCACAAGGAGGATTAAGAGCATGTTAAAAAAGATTTCATGGCTAATGGTGATTACCCTGGTGATGTTTACCGTCTCAGCCGGTACTGTCTGCGCAAAAGAATTTATCAACGGCATCGATGCCAACTTTCCGCCCTTTGCCTACGTGGACAAGGCGGGCAAGCCCGGCGGATTTGACATCGACGCCATCGACTGGATCGCCAAAAAAATGGGATTCACCGTCAAGCACAAACCCTTGGACTGGGACGGAATCATTCCCAACCTGGTCGCCAAAAAAATCGATTTTGTCGCTTCGGGCATGAGCATCACTGCAGACCGCCAGAAGGTCGTCAACTTCTCCATTCCTTACTGGGAGATCAAGCAGGTGTTCGTGGTCAAGAAGGATTCCACCTTGACCGTCGACCAGGTGCTCAAGGACAAAAAGCTGCTCGGCGCCCAGCGCGGGACCAGCGAATCCAAGTGGCTAGAGGAGAATGCCCCTAAAAACGGGTGGAACTTTACCCTGAAATTCTACGACTCAGCACCTTTGGCGGTCGAAGATGTTCTAAACGGCCGCATTGCTGCGGCCGCCATGGACGATGCCCCGGCCGAAGACGCCGTCAGCAAAAAACCCGTCAAAATCATCGGCACTTTCGGCATGAAGGACGAAAATTTCGGCATTGCGGTTCGGAAAGAAGATACCGACCTGCTCAACACGCTGAATAAAGGATTGAAAATGCTGATGGATGATCCTTACTGGCACGTGCTGGTCAAAAAATATCTCAGGAAATAGCCGGTCGATCTGAGCGTCTGAGAAGACAGGATGTATAGGGAAGGCGCAGGTTATCCTGGCGCCTTCCCTTTTTTATGCCGTTCGCTTTTATTTTTTCAAATGATTTGATATTTTTACCCAAGTTTAGCGCGGAACAAATGAATAATGAATGAAACACTTTTTGCAATACTAGAGGCACTGCCCTATCTGCTTCAGGGCGCCCTGGTCACTATAGGGATTGTGATCGGAGCCATGGGCCTGGGGCTGATCATGGGCGTTCACATGGCCGCCGGACAGGTGTACGGAAACCGTGCCGTACGCCGGATTGTCGGCCTTTACGTCTGGTTTTTCCGGGGCGTGCCCATCCTGGTACTGCTGTTTCTCTTCTATTTCGGTCTGTTCGCTCTCATAGGACTTAACCTAAGCGCCTTTTCCGCTTCCGTCTTGGTGCTGGGCATGACCACTGCGGCCTACCAGTCACAGATTTTCAGGGGTGCCATTCAATCTTTACCCCAGGGCCAACTTAAAGCGGCCAGAGCCCTGGGCATGAGCGATCTGACGGCCATTATAACTGTTATTTTGCCCCAGGCATTACGGTTGTCCATACCAGGCTGGTCCAATGAGTATTCCATCATCCTCAAGGATTCCGCCCTGGCGTTTGTACTCGGGACCTCTGAGATCATGGCCCGCAGTCACTTTGTGGCCTCGCGAACTTATCACCACCTGCCGCTTTACATGACGGCCGGGTGCCTGTACTTCATCTTGACCTGGATCGGCGTTCAGGCCCTGCTGAAACTTGAAAGCAAAGTCCGGATACCGGGCTATACCCGTTAAGGAATAGATCTATGACACAGGGCCAAGGACCGATCCTGCGCGTGGAAAATATCTGCAAGATGCTGGGCGGCAAAAAAATTCTCAATTCCGTATCTCTTAGTCTCAATAAAGGAGAATTAAAGGTGCTCATCGGACCTTCAGGGGCCGGTAAAAGCACCCTGCTCCAGTGCATCAACTTTTTGATCCCGCCGGACCGTGGACAGGTATGGCTGGAGGGAACCGAGGTTCAACACCACCGCAAGCGAGATCTTTATGCATTAAGGCAGCAGATCGGCATGATATTCCAAGACTTCAATCTCTTTGATCACCTCAACGCCCTGGAAAACGTGTCGATTGCCCTGCGCAAGGTAAAAAAGATGGGCCGTTCTGCAGCCCGAGAACGGGCCCTTGCCCAACTCGAACAGGTCGGCCTGGGGGACAAAATCACCCTCTACCCGGCAGAGCTGTCAGGCGGCCAAAAACAAAGAGTTTCCATTGCCAGGGCGCTGGCTATGGACCCCAAAATCATGCTTCTGGACGAACCCACCTCGGCCCTGGACCCTGAATTGATCGGTGAAGTTTTATCCGTCATCCGGGACTTGGCCCGTGGAGGCATGACCATGATTTTGGCCACGCATCAGATCGGCTTTGCCCGCACCCTGGCCGATGAAGTCCTGTTCATGGAAGACGGCCGCATCATTGAACAAGGCCCCCCAGCGGAGCTGCTTGCCCCGAACGCCCGTACCCGGTCCCGGGATTTTTGTTCCAAGCTGGACGAATTGTATGAGGAGAACCTCTAAATGGATACGGCATTTTATACCGACTTACTGATTCCGGCCCTGAACCGGGGACTGATCATGTCCATCAAGCTGATCATCCCCTCGGGCATCCTCGGACTTATGCTTGGTATAGTGGTCGGAACACTGCGCACCTTCGGACATCCGGTACTGCGCAAAGCTGCCAATGGATACACGGCCGTGTTTCGGGGGACACCCCTGGTAGTGCAGCTCTTTATGCTCTATTTCGGGCTGCCCAACCTGGGGATTTACCTGGATGCCTACTCGGCAGCCGTTGTCGGCTTTATTCTATGCAGCAGCGCTTACCATTCCGAATATATCCGGGGCGGTCTTTTATCCATCAAACACGGCCAGGTTCTGGCGGCTCAGTCCATGGGATTTTCAACCTTTAAAACCATGTGCCACATCATCGTACCCCAGGCGGTTCGCCGGGCCTTGCCCGGCTGCGGTAACGAGATTATATATTTGATCAAATATTCCTCACTGGCCTACATCATCACCTGCATCGAACTGACCGGTGAAGGCAAGATTATCGCCACCCGTTATTTCCGGTTCACCGAAGTTTTTATGGTCATCGGATGCTACTATCTGGTGCTGGTGACCTTTGTCACTGCCGGTCTGCACAAACTCGAAGAGAAGTTGCAGATTCCGGGGTTTGGAACAATCGGATGATTCAATATTCACCCATAACCGAAGAGATTCGCAGCCGCATAGTTCATGAACTGGGAGGGGACTGTATCGTTGACGATGCGGATGCAAAAAAAGTATATGACCGCGATGCTTCGGAACTGCGCTTTTCTCCCGAGCTAGTGGTCAGGGTGCAGGATTCGGACCAGGTTAGCCGATTGCTGAAGCTGGCCAACCAATACCGGTTTCCGGTAATCCCCCGGGGAGGCGGATCAGGGCTGGCCGGCGGCTGTCTCCCGGTTTTGGGCGGCGTGGTCCTCTCTTTGGAACGCATGAACCGGATTCTCTCCGTGGACACAGCCAATCTTGTGGCTGAGGTCCAGGCCGGAGCGATCACCCAAACACTGCGGGATGCGATACAGAAAAAGAGTCTGTTTTTCCCGCCCGACCCGGCCGGTATGGATCAGAGCACCATCGGCGGCAACGCAGCCACCAATGCCGGAGGGCCGTCATGCGTCAAGTACGGAACCACCAAAGATTACGTTTTAGGACTTGAAGCGGTCCTGCCCAATGGGCGGCCAATACGCACCGGGACCCGAACCCGCAAAGGTGTTGTCGGGTACGATCTGACCCATCTGCTGATCGGCTCCGAAGGAACTCTGGGAGTTATCACAGGCTTGACTCTCAAGCTGATTCCCTTGCCTCGGGCTGTAGCCGGCACATCGGCTTTATTTACCAGCCTTCCCTCTGCCATGCAGGCCGTAACTGAAGTCCTGTCCAAAGGGCACCTGCCCTCGGCAATCGAGTTTTTGGATGCCAAATGTCTGGCCTTAGTGGGCGATCTTTTGCCCTTTGACGTTCCGGGCCAAACATCTGCCCTGCTGATCATCGAGGTCGACGGTGCCCCACAGCAGGTCGATAATGAAATCAACGTAATCCAACAAATCTGCCACGAAATCGGTGCCGCCCACCTTCTTCCTGCATCCGATCCGGAACAACGTCGGCAAATATGGGAAGTGCGACGTCAGGTTTCTCTGCGCATTCACGATAATTCGGCCCTGTATATCTCAGAAGACGTGGCCGTGCCCATTGCTCACATCTCGGCCCTCGTGGCTGACCTTCCAAAATTCGAAAAGCAATACGGATTTAAGATTTACGCCTTTGGGCATGCGGGCGACGGTAACATTCATCTGAATATCACCTCCCAAACCCGCAACCATTTAGACCGTGTTGAAAAGGGCGTGGCAGCCATCTTGTCACGTGTCATACAATTGGACGGCACCATTTCCGGCGAACACGGCATTGGTGAGGCTAAAAAAAAGTATTTGCCCATGGAGCTTTCAGCGGAAAGCATCCGCCTGCAAAAGGAAATCAAAAAGGTTTTCGATCCCAATATGATTTTAAACCCGGGCAAGATTTTTCCATAAAACAATACAACACGGGGGTCGGGCCACAGGAAATCTTGATATAAAAGAAATGAATACGTTAAAAGAACTCAGAGTTCCTCTAATCATTTTTGTTGTATTCTGGAGTATTGCTTTTGTTTTATGGCAGACAAGTGGAAAAGCCTTTTATCTATTGAATTTTGGCTACATTGGAACTGCTGTTGGGTTTGGAATAGGCTTGTATGTCTTACTCCCACGAAAAAGTAAGCCTTCCGGAAGACGGTTTGCACAGTTGCTTGTTGGCATTTACATGTTGGGTTTCCTTAGAGGATAACAATTTTAATCTTTTGTAGTCTTGAAACGGTCTATTAATGGGACAGGGTATGTATTTTAGGATTGATGAGTCCTTCAGAAACCATATGGTGATATTCTGGGCAAACCTATCTCGGCTTAACAATCTTTTAATCATTTTAAACATCACTATGTTCTTTCTGTCAGGGCTTGTTGCTCAGGATTACTTCTATACTTTTTACTCTATAAGTTGTTTTGCCTTC